>NZ_JAUBOQ010000070.1:0-20952 GCF_036700325.1 Microcoleus sp. Z1_B2 | reverse complement strand
TCCGTGGGAGTCGGAGTTTCCGTGGGAGTTGGAGTCGGAGTTTCCGTGGGAGTCGGAGTTTCCGTGGGAGTCGGAGTTTCCGTGGGAGTTGGAGTCGGAGTTTCCGTGGGAGTCGGAGTTTCCGTGGGAGTCGGAGTCGGAGGGTTATTGACAACAATGCTTGCCGTGACGATCGCAGAATCAGCTTTCCCGTCATTAGCCTTGTAGGTAAAAGAGTCTGTCCCTGCAAAACCAGCATTCGGAGTATAAGTGAAAGAACCGTTAGCGTTGAGGGCGATCGACCCTGTAGCCGGATTTGTCACCAGAATCGCCGTCAGCGGGTCATTTTCCGGGTCTGTATCGTTGATTAAGACTCCCAAACCAGTCACGTTGAGACTCGTATTAAAAGCAGTAGTATAGCTGTCAGAATTCGCCACAGGCGGGTTATTGTTGACGCTGACAGTCACGGTAGCCGGTTCCGAGCTAACTATTCCGTCGCTGACTGTGTAGGTAAATGTGTCTGTTCCAGAAAAGCCAGCGTTAGGAGTATAAGTGAAAGAACCGTCTTTGTTGAGGGCGATCGACCCTTTCGTCGGATTTGCGGCCACCGCAGCACTCAGCGTGTCCAAATCTGCGTCGGAGTCGTTGGCTAAAACTCCCGGCACTATTTTGCTGAGGACTGTTCCCGCACTGACGCTGTAGGTATCGGGTTGTGCGATCGGCGGATTGTTTGTAACGTTGATATTTGCCGAAATTGCTGGTAAAGTAGCAGCCCCGTCACTGACTGTGTATGTAAAGCTGTCGAGTCCCACGAATCCCGGATTGGGAGTATAGATAAAAGAACCATCTTTATTGAATGCGATCGTGCCGTTGTTGGGGTTGCTAAAAATATTTGCCGTCAATACCTCGCCATCAACGTCGCTGTCGTTGGCTAAAACTCCCTTGGCAACAGGCACGTTCAAGACTCGATCGTGTAGGGTAGGGTAATTTTCAGGTTGTACGATCGGCGGATTGTTGGTGACAGAGATATTCGCGATTGCTGGTAAAGTAGCAGCCCCGTCGCTGACTGTGTATGTAAAGCTGTCGAGTCCCACGAATCCCGGATTGGGAGTATAGATAAAAGAACCGTCTTTATTGAATGCGAGAGTGCCATTGGTGGGATTTGTGACTTTAGTTGCCGTCAACACATCGCCATCAACGTCGCTATCGTTGGCTAAAACTCCCTTGGCGGCAGGCAGGTTCAAGACTCGATCGTGTAAGGTAGGGTAATTTTCGGGTTGTACGATCGGCGGATTGTTTATGACATTGATATTTGCCGAAATTGCTGGTGTCGTAACAGCCCCATCGCTGACACTGTAGGTAAAGCTATCGAGTCCAAAAAATCCAGGGTTCGGAGTATAAGTAAACGAACCATCCTTATTAAATCCGAGAGTGCCATTGTTGGGATTTCTGACTTTAGTTGCCGTCAGCAAATCCTTGTCTAAGTCGCTATCGTTGGCTAAAACTCCCTCAGCCACAGGCACGTTCAGGACTTGATCGTGCAGGGTTTTGTAATTGTCAATTTGTACGTTCGGCGGATTGTTTATGACATTGATATTTGCCGAAATTGCTGGTGTCGTAACAGCCCCATCGCTGACACTGTAGGTAAAGATATCGAGTCCAAAAAATCCAGGGTTCGGAGTATAAGTAAACGAACCATCCTTATTAAATCCGAGAGTGCCATTGTTGGGATTTGTGACTAGAGTTGCCGTCCGCAAATCCTTGTCTAAGTCGCTATCGTTGGCTAAAACTCCCTCAGCCACAGGCACGTTCAGGACTTGATCGTGCAGGGTTTTGTAATTGTCAATTTGTACGTTCGGCGGATTGTTTATGACATTGATATTTGCCGAAATTGCTGGTGAAGTAGCAGCCCCATCGCTGACAGTGTAAGTAAAACTATCAGGTCCAAAGAATCCTGGATTGGGAGTATAAGTAAACGAACCATCCTTATTCAATCCGAGAGTGCCATTCTTGGGATTTGTGACTAGAGTTGCCGTCCGCAAATCACCATCCAAGTCGATGTCGTTGGCTAAAACTCCCTCACCAACAGCCACGTTCAGGACTTGACCGTGAAGGGTTTTGTAATTGTCAATTACTGCAAACGGGAGATTATTATTTGTAACGTTAATCGTAACTGTTGCTGGTTGGACAGATGAATCTGTGCCGTCGCTAACATTATAGGTGAAGGTATCAGTGCCTACAAAGCCAGCTTTCGGAGTATAAGTGAAGTCGCCGGTGAGATTTAACTTGACTGTACCGTTGCTCGCGGTTGTAACTACCACGGCACTACGCGCGTCGCCGCTGTTGGCGTCGGTGTCGTTGCTTAAGACTCCCGCCCCAGAGACGCTGAGAACTTTGTCGTGCACGACGCTGTAGCTGCCGTCATCGACGGCCACCGGGAAATTATTAACCGAGATGGTGCCGAGAGTAAAAGCGGCACTTGCTTGATCCGTGGCGTCCCCGAAAAATAGGAAGTTTGGCTGGCTGTAGGGATTGTAGGGTAAACGCGGCTGGCTGGTTGCTGGATTAAATGCCGTGTAGTTGCGTAGCGGTTGATTTGTCAGGCCTGGTATTGCTGTTGGGCCGGCAAACAGGGTGTAAGTGTTGCCTTGAACTACGAGTTTGTAGTCGGTAGCAGTGTTGATGTTAAAAGGTAAAGGTGCATTTTCCCCGCGAGTAAAGGTGGGAGCTGATGTTGGTGTACCACCGGTTTGAGCAAATATACCTCCGTTGGGGGGAAAGTTCCCCTTGGTGAAACCCAGTTCAATGCCATTTTGAGCGTCGCTGCTAATGGCGATGATGCTGAAACCGGCCCGATCGTTACTAATACTGTTTTCAGCGGTGACTGCAACTCGAAAAGAAACGCTGTAACCGTTGGTGCGGTCAAGTGCGGGAAAAGTTGCGCTGACTGGAGTAAATGTTGCTGGTGTCGGGGTCGGAGTTGCGGGAGTGTATCTGTAGTTGGTGTAGCCTGCATAGCCTGTAGTGTTATTAGCCGCCGTCACGCTCGCAGTATTAATGCCAGTGTTTGGCGAGAACGCACCTGTAGCTAGGATACCACCACCGAATGGGAAAAAAATAGGTATGGGAAGAGGTACTTGTCCGTAACCTAATTGAGTAGTGCCCGATGCCCCGATACCGACGGGCGATCCGGCTGGAAAGTTACTGCTGCCGTCGTAGAGGGTGACGCCGAAGGCAAATTGATAAGTGGCTCTTGTTGTTGGCCCGATCGCCAGCCCAGAGGACACCGCTCCTGTTGTATAATCTAATTCCCAATCTCCGCCCTTAGCCGAACTGCCGATCGGCGATCGAGAAGCAGCAATTTTTGCCTTGGTTAGCTGACTCAGTTGCTGCACAAAGTTAGCGCCCTTTTCCCCCGCCGCTACATCGCACCCGTACAGCAAAATCTCTCCACTGTCTCCCAGCGATCGCGACCAACGCTGCAATTGCTTAGCATAAGTTTTTAAATTTGTCAAGTTTAGATCGATCGCGCCTAGCAGTAAACTCGCGGGGCGGCCGTGGGAGATGATATGAATACTTTTAATATTGCTGCGATTCGCTAGTGCCTCAGTAATTTGTTCTACTCCATCCCGCGCCGCATCCAAGGTAATAACTTCTGTCCCCGCTGCGATGCCGTTGTGGAGAGTTTGGCTGTCGGGAAGGGCAGAGTCGATAAAGGCGATCGAACTAAAAACTGAACTGATAAAATTTGGCATAATACACCTTTGGTTAGATGACGGTAGGAAAATTAATGCCTGTCTACCTTAGCAAATTCACAAATTTAATGTCATGAGTAAAATTAACAATCAAGACGAATACTAATTTCCCATGAACCTGCAACAGAAGCCTTTTGATAGGGGCGGGTTTAGCCAATAATTCCTTTAAAAAACCGACAATTCCAGTACACAACTCGCTTTTTTAGGGTTCGATCGCCAAAAGTTCTTCTGCTACCAATCCTTTCTGAATTGCGAGTACAGCAGCTTGAGTGCGATCGCGCACTTCTAACTTTTGCAAAATCGCGTGGACGTGAACCCGCACAGTCCCCGGAGCAATGTACAATATTTGTGCAATTTCCTGATTGCTTTTCCCCCCCGCAACTAAAGCCAAGATTTCCTGTTCTCGCTTCGTCAGCGGATTCTCCAAAACTTCTGATTTTGACCCAATTTTCACAGGTTCAGGATTAGCAAAAACTGCCCGAATTTCCGCAGTTGCCGCCTGATCCCACCACGAAGCACCCGCCGCTACCGATCGAATTGCTAAAACCAAAGTTTCCGCCGCAATTCCCTTGAGGCAATATCCCTGAGCACCCGCACTAATCAATCTTTCAATTAAGGATTTTTGGGAATGAGATGTTAAGATTAAAACGGGAATTGCTGGATGTCGCTGTTTAATTTGGCGGCACGCTTCAATACCGCCAATTCCAGGCAAACCGACATCGAGAACTACCACATCTGGCAAGTGTTCCTGAGTCAATTCTACTGCGGTTTCGCCATCTTCAGCCTCGGCAATTACTTGCAAGCAACTTTCTTGCTGCAACCGCGTTTGCAGCCCCAACCGAAACAGTTCGTCGTCTTCAACTAGGAGAATTCGCAACGGATAAGCTGGTTTCATTTCTGTGGGATAGCAGGGAGTCGGAATCCAAATAAAGCACCGTGTGGCAATTTATTTTCTGCCCAAATTATACCGCCGTGGGCGTCAATAATTTGGCGAGATAAGTATAATCCTAATCCCGATCCTTTGGCTTGCCGATCGCTGTGTCCTTGATAAAAACGCTCGAACAAATGGGGCAGTTCATCGGCGGTAATTCCCAACCCGCTATCGATAACTTTCACCACCTGATAACTCGAATTAGATTCCATAACAATTTCCACTTTACCGCCGCGATGAGAATGATTGATGCCGTTTGTTAGCAAATTAACAAAAACGCGCTGGAGTTGCACAGCATCGCCATTTACCCACAAAGAGCGGCGAAAATCAGACTCTCCGTAACTCATACTAATATAGACGCGGCGCGCCGCCGATAAATGGATGAGTGTTGCAATTACTTCTTCTGCCAATGCTACTAAATTTACGGGAGCAAGTTGCAGTTTTAAACCTTCGGCATCGTTGCGGTAAACATCTAGCAGCGTTTCTACTAATTGTAGTGACATTTGGTGCGATCGCGCCATTGTTTCGAGAACTTTTTGCTGACTGGCGGTGACATTCCCAAATTTTGCTGATCCAAAAGCTTTAATTGTTTCAATCGCCCCCAGCATCGGCGTTTTTAAGTCGTGACTCAAAGTAGAGACAAAATCTTCTCGGATGCTTGCTAGCTGCTGCTGCGACTGCAACTCAGCTTTAGCGATCGCGATCGTCTCTTGGTACTGCTGGTTGCGATCGCTTAAATATCCCGTCACCCCTAAAGCCATGACTGCGATCGATCTATTTGCTACAGTTGCTAGGGCGATCGCTTCTCCAGGAGGAACAAACAAATTTAACAGCGTCAAAGCTGCCGATACCAGCGTAATTTGCAACTTACCCAACCGACTCAAGCGCGAATTTGCCAATAAAATCGGCCCTGTGTACAAATACCCAAACAGATACTCCGACGGCGTAGTAAATTCCAGCACTACAACGATCGCAAATAAAATTGCGATCGACCACCTCCCCCGCAAATACTTCTCTTGAATTGCCAGGTTGTCTGTGATTTTTAATAAGCTGTTTAACATCCCTTATCCATCCATTTTATATTTTATATTTACACTCTACTCTCTGCCTTATCCCTAGGGTTTTTATTCGCTAAAATTTGTCTACAGTGACGCAAAAACAAGCGTTTAGATAACATCTATATCTGCAAGTATAGATACTGCTAAATATTTAAACATTTGTCAGTCAGTGAAAATATATAGCAGCTAAGTATAACGGCTAAACAGCAACTTATACCTGCGGGCTGATTATCAAAAATCCTAACGGCAAGTATATTGATTTTTAAAAGCAGATTGCACTTTTAAGGAAGTATTGGCTCAGTTATGCTTGAAGGATTAATTCAAATCGCATTAACGCTAATCATTGTAGTAGCGATCGCCCCTATTTTTGGTAATTACATGGCGCGGGTGTACATGGGAGAACCAACCATTCTCGACCCCGCTATTAAACCCCTAGAAAAACTCATCTATAAAGCCAGCAATATCCGGTCTATAGATTCGATGACAGGTTGGCAATATGCGCGATCGCTACTGTACAGCAATGCAGCAATGGGCATATTTGTTTTCCTAATTTTCATGCTTCAAGGAGTGCTGCCTTTAAATCCCACCAGCTTAACTGCCCCAACCTGGGATACTGCGCTGCACACAACTATTTCATTCCTCACAAATACCGACCAACAGCATTACTCCGGCGAGACAACATTTACTTATTTGTCCCAGTTAACCCTGGGATTTTTAATGTTTACCTCAGCAGCTACCGGTTTAGCAGTAGGGATTGCCTTTATCCGGGGCTTGACCGGCCGTCCCTTGGGCAACTTTTACATCGATTTAATTCAATCAATCACCCGGATTCTGCTACCCCTTTCTTTAATAATTGCCTTACTTTTGCTAATTTCAGGAGTGCCGGAAACCCTCGCAGGGCCGGCCGTTGCCCGTACCTTAGAAGGCGGCACGCAAATAATTGCTCGCGGCCCAGTAGCTCACTTTGAAAGCATCAAACAACTGGGAGAAAATGGCGGCGGATTTTTTGCCATTAACTCGGCTCATCCTTTTGAAAATCCCAATCCTTTTACCAACCTGCTGGAAACACTAGCAATGCTTTCTATACCAGCAGCTATGATTCACACCTACGGCAGATTTGCCAACAACAAAAAGCAGGGATGGCTGATTTTTTGGATGGTGTTTGCCATCTATGTAATTTTGATTGGCATTGCAGCATTTGGCGAGTACGGCGGCAACCCTCAAATTAATAATTTACTGGGTTCGCAGCAACCAAATTTAGAAGGCAAAGAAGTTAGGTTTGGCTGGGCAGAAACTGCACTGTGGGCGGTGACTACCACTGGCACAATGTGCGGCGCTGTCAACGGAATGCACGATTCTTTAATGCCTCCCGGTGGTTTTGCCACTCTGTTTAATTTGTTTCTGCAAATCGTTTGGGGCGGACAAGGAACGGGAACTGCTTACTTATTTATCTACTCAATTTTGAGCGTGTTTCTCACGGGCTTGATGGTGGGGAGAACGCCGGAGTTTTTGGGACGCAAAATTGAAAAACGGGAAATTGTTTTAGCCAGCGTTGTTTTGTTAATTCACCCGATCGCAGTTTTAATCCCCGGTGCCATTTCTCTCGCATTTACCGACAGTTTGAGCGGCATCAGCAACCCCGGATTTCACGGCATTTCCCAGGTGATGTACGAATACGCTTCGGCGGCAGCCAACAACGGTTCTGGCTTAGAAGGATTGGCCGACTCTCAACCCGCACCTACCGGACTTTGGTGGAATTTAAGCACCTGTTTCAGCCTGCTATTGGGGCGCTACGTTCCAATTATTGCCCTGCTACTTTTAGCCGACAGCATGACGAACAAACAACTGGTTCCCGAAACAACCGGCACTCTCAGAACCGATTCAGTTTTATTCACCAGCGTCACCGCAGGAGTAATTATAATTCTGGGCGCGCTGACATTTTTCCCAGTTCTAGCTTTAGGGCCAATTGCCGAAGGATATGAAATTAGCAGCGGCAAATTTGAACCAGCATCGATAACTGTACCCACAACACCTTTAGCAACACCAACTCCTCCATCTCAATAGCGAAAATTCTCAACCTCACTATTCTCTCTCTCTGCGTTCTCTGTGTTCTCTGTGGTTCATTAAAAATCCCAAATCGACATGACCTCATCCCATACTCCAGATTCCCCAAAAAAACCTGCTAGAGGCTCTCGCGAGTCTCGCAAGCACACGCCAAAAGCAAATACAAAAGGTCTTTATCAAAGAGCTTTTAAAGAAGCTTTTGTCAAGCTAAACCCACGGGTAATGCTAAAAAATCCGGTGATGTTTGTGGTGTGGGTTGGCACAATTGTGACTGCATTATTAACGATCGACCCGACGCTGTTCGGCCCGGTTCCCGGCGAAAATCAGAGAGTTTTCAACGGTTTAGTCACGTTTATTTTGTTCTTCACCTTGGTATTTGCTAATTTTGCCGAAGCGATAGCAGAAGGGCGGGGGAAAGCGCAAGCAGACGCACTGCGATCGACCAAAGCCGACACAACAGCCCGCAAACTCCTACCAGACGGTTCAATTCAAGAAGTTAGTTCGACATCCCTGAGACGGGGCGACCAAATTAAAGTGATCGCAGGCGATGTCATTCCCGCCGACGGCGAAGTGATTGCAGGCGTCGCATCTGTAGACGAATCTGCGATCACTGGCGAATCCGCGCCGGTGCTCAAGGAACCGGGTTCGGACATCGCCAGTTCCGTCACCGGCGGTACGCGCATCCTTTCCGACGAATTGACGCTGCGGGTGATGGCCGACCCCGGTAAGGGATTTTTGGACAGGATGATCGCGCTGGTAGAGGGCGCTGAAAGGTCGAAAACGCCGAACGAGATCGCGCTGACGGTGCTGCTGGCGGTGCTAACGCTGGTGTTTTTGATTGTGGTTTCGACGATTCCGCCCGTGGGAAATTACGTGAAAACCCCTGTGGGCGTGGTGACGCTGATTTCGCTGCTGGTGGCGCTGATTCCAACAACGATCGGCGGTTTGCTGAGCGCGATCGGCATTGCGGGCATGGATCGCGTCGCTCAGTTTAACGTGATAGCGACCTCTGGACGCGCCGTGGAGGCTTGCGGCGACGTGAATACGCTGATTTTGGACAAAACGGGGACGATCACGCTGGGGAACCGTTTAGCCGAGGAGTTCATTCCGGTAAACGGTCACTCGCTGGAGGATGTTGCGAGTGTAGCCCTTGCTGCGAGTGTGTTTGACGATACTCCAGAGGGAAAGTCGATCGTCCGTTTGGCCGAAAAATTGGGCGCAACGGTGAATTTCGATCGCACCAACGCCACAGGGCTTGATTTTTCCGCAAAAACGCGGATGTCTGGCACGGATTTGCCCGACAGGACGGAGGTTCGCAAGGGTGCGGTGGATGCGGTGAAGGGTTTTGTGCGATCGCGCGGCGGCAATATCGGCCCCGATCTCGATGCAGCTTACGAGCGAGTTTCCCGGCTTGGAGGCACGCCTTTAGGCGTTTGTCAAGGCAGCGACACCTACGGCATTATCTATTTAAAAGATGTGATTAAACCGGGAATTCGCGATCGATTTGACCAACTGCGAAAAATGGGAATTCGTACCATTATGCTCACCGGAGATAACCGGATTACAGCATCAGTAATTGCCGATGAAGCAGGCGTTGACGACTTCATTGCCGAAGCAACTCCCGAAGACAAAATCGACGTAATTCGCAAGCAACAAGCCGAGGGTAAATTAGTCGCAATGACGGGAGACGGAACCAACGACGCACCCGCACTAGCACAAGCAAACGTAGGCTTGGCGATGAATTCTGGAACCCAAGCCGCGAAGGAAGCTGCAAACATGGTGGACTTAGATTCTGACCCCACCAAACTCATTGATTTAGTTACAATTGGCAAACAATTGCTGATTACTCGCGGCGCGCTGACCACATTTTCCCTAGCCAACGATATCGCAAAATATTTTGCAATTATTCCCGCCATGTTTGCCCCCGTAGGCGCATTAAACGTCATGGGTTTAGCCAGCGGACAGTCTGCGGTTTTGTCAGCATTAGTTTACAATGCTTTGATTATTCCAGCTTTGATTCCCCTAGCATTAACTGGTGTAAAGTTTAGACCTTTGACTGCAAATCAACTGTTGCAGCGGAACATTTTAATCTACGGATTGGGCGGGGCAGTCGCGCCGTTTATTGCCATCAAAATTATTGATGTTTTGATTACCGCCGTTGGGTTAGCATAGATCGGGAAAGCATGACAAGGATTTTGACACGGATACACGGATTAATCTCGTTCCCAGGCTCTGCCTGGGAACGCATATCCAGAGGCTATGCCTCGATTTTCCCACAAAAATCATCCAATAGAAAGACAGATATTTATTCCCAAAATAAGGAGAATTCATGAAACGGAATGATTTGCTGAATGATATTTTTCCCAGAGATTTCCAAGAAATTATTGAGTTAGCTCAAAGGCTTTGGCAGCGCCACCCAATCCCGGTGCAGCTATTTCTAGTAATGTGTTTCAATGCTATAGTTGCCCCCGCTGTCTACGCTGCTGCGGGCGAAGATTTGACCCGAAAAGCTGTCTGGGGTTTAAGTCTCCTAGGTTTGGTGATTATCGCCCTTTCTATTTACTTGTTCGTAGTCATCTTTCAGCCGGAAAGATTTTAGTCAATAATTAACCATTAGCAAATAACCGATCGAGGTAATTTATGAGAGAAATAATTAGAGCCATTCGCCTTACCCTGGTTTTGTGGGGAATTACAGCCATTATTTACCCTTTAATCTTGCTAGTAATCGGCCAAATTGCCTTCAACTCCCAGGCAAACGGCAGCTTAATTACCAACCAAGGAGTTGTAGTTGGCTCTGCTTTAATCGGTCAGCCTTTCTCCTCAGAAAGATATTTTTGGGGTCGTCCCAGCACCACCAATTACAGCAGCTTTGCGACAGAAAATTACGATCCGACAAAGGGAGAAAATGTTAGTCAAAGAACGGGTGTTTCGGGAGCGAGCAACCTTGCCCCCAGTAACTCTGATTTGCTGAAACGAGGTAATGAGAAAGATGGTTTTCAGGGGGTGCAAGTTGAATTAGATCGCCTCAACAAAGCTGGTATCAAACCAACTGCTGATTTAGTCTATACTTCCGGTTCTAGCCTCGATCCGCACATTAGCGTAGAGGCAGCTCGATCGCAAATTCAGCGGATAGCAACGGTGCGATCGCTCAATCTCAATCAAGTAGAAATGTTGGTAGCTAAAAATACAGAGGGCAGATTTATTGGCATTTTCGGTGAACCGGGAGTTAACGTCCTCCAACTGAATTTGGCTCTCGACCGTTTATAATATACGTAGGTTGGGTTGAGGAACGAAACCCAACACTTCAGTTCAAGTTGGAGTTGGGTTTCACTTCGTTCAACCCAACCTACAAATGTGACTAACAACGAACAACGAACAAAGAACAACTGACAACTCAGCTATGATTCACTCTAGCGAACTTACTAACAATCCAGACGCGGTTTATGCCCAACCTAACCGCACTTACGATCGCACCTCCCGCCGGGGAAAGCACAAAATATTTATCGGCATGGCCCCCGGTGTCGGCAAAACGTTCCGAATGCTGGAAGAAGGACACACGCTCAAATCTGAAGGCATTGATGTGGTAATTGGACTGTTAGAAACTCACGGCAGGAAAGAGACAGCAGCTAGAGCAGAAGCATTGGAAATAGTGTCCAAAAAACAAATGCTACGCGGCGAAAAAATGCTCACCGAAATGGATACAGAATCTGTCATAGCACGCCGTCCTCAATTAGCATTAATAGACGAACTCGCTCATACAAACATTCCCGGTTCTCTGCGAGAAAAACGATATCAAGATGTGGAAGAAATTCTCAAGGCTGGAATTGATGTTTTCTCTACCCTTAACATTCAGCACATAGAAAGTCTCAACGATTTAGTAGCTAGAATTACCGGAGTTGTAGTGCGAGAGCGAGTGCCCGATCGCGTCCTCGAAGATGCTGACGAAATAGTCGTTGTCGATGTCACGCCGGAAACTTTAGAAGAAAGGTTGCTAGAAGGCAAGATTTATGCTCCTGAAAAAATTGAACAATCTTTAGAAAATTTTTTCCAGCGCCGTCATTTAATCGCTTTGCGAGAACTCGCCCTGCGAGAAGTCGCAGACACTGTGGAAGACGACGCAGCAACTTTAAAAGGTCAATCTTGCAACATTCACGAACGAGTTTTAGTGTGCATCTCGACTTATCCGAACTCCTTGCAATTGCTGCGGCGAGGCGCGAGGATTGCGAGCTACATGAATGCCCCATTTTATGCTGTGTTTGTCAACGATCCAGACCGATTTTTAACAAAAGCAGAAAGCTTGCACGTTGAAACTTGTGAGAAACTGTGTCAAGAATTTAACGGGAAATTTTTGCGGGTAAACGGCACTAATATAGCCAAAGCGATTTCCGAAGTAGCTAAACAGTATCGCGTTACTCAAATTGTGATCGGCGAAAGCCAGCAATCCCGCTGGAAATTGCTGCTGCGGGGTTCTTTGACTCAACAGTTAGTGCGATCGCTCAAACACGTAGATTTGCACATAATCGCTACTGAAAAAAGTGGTCTTTCTAATTAATTATTAGTCTTCAGTCATTAGTCATTAGTCATGAGTCGGATGAGAGCCGATAAATTAACCATAATACTTGTAGGGAGGGTTTCACCAACAATCTCTAATTCCCACTAACAATCTATATAAACCCGCCCACACCACTTTCGGAGGATAGCTGAATCTAGCGGACGACGGATGCGCCCGAAGCTTTTACCTGTCAAAATAGCACTTGCTATATCTGATTAAAAGTGCGATCGTTATGGTGGATGATTACATTCTCAACTTGCTAGTTATTGGCATCCTCCTGCTTACCGTTACCTTGGGTTCCGGCTGGATTTCGCGATTGCCTGTATCTTATGCCTTAATTTATCTAATTGTCGGTATCGGATTGGGGCCCTACGGCATCAAGCTGATTGACTTGCGTCCCGAAGCTGAATTTTTAGAAAGACTTACAGAATTTGTAGTTATTGTTTCTCTGTTCAGTTGTGGCTTAAAAATGAATCGCCCACTGCAACTTTGGGCCTGGAATTCCACAGCGCGGCTGATCGGTTTTTTAATGCCAATTTCGATTTTTGCAGTGGCTGCGATCGGTCATTGGTTTGTGAAATTAGATTGGGGCCCGGCGATTTTACTGGGAGCAATTCTCGCTCCCACCGATCCAGTTTTAGCCTCAGAAGTTCAGTTAGCTCATCTAGACGATCGCGATGAATTGCGCTTTGGTTTAACATCAGAAGGCGGTTTGAACGATGCTTTAGCTTTTCCCTTTGTTTATTTCGGCATTTATTCGCTAAAAGATAACAACTGGTCGAACTGGTTTTCGCAGTGGGTAGCAGTTGACTTGATTTGGGCGATCGCCGCAGCTATCGTTATGGGAATTTTAGTAGCTAAAGCCGTCACCTGGGTCGATCGCCAACTCCAACGTTATCGACCGGCAGATCAATTAATGGAAGATTTCATTGCTCTCAGCACAATTTTGCTTACATATTCCCTCACAGAAGTAGTCAACGGCTACGGATTTCTCGCAGTTTTTGTAGCAGGAATTGTCGTGCAGCGCAGTTACCGGAACCCAGAAAAGCCGCTTTCCCAACTGCACTTTACCGAGCGCATAGAAAAGTTAATGGAAGTAGGAACTATTTTACTATTAGGTTCACTTTTGCGCCTAGAACCTATGTTGGCATATGGAGGCTACTCTCTCTTAGTAGCTGGATTGTTAATTTTTTTAATCCGGCCTGTGGGAGCTTGGATTAGTACGATCGGCAGTCCTTTGCATCCCGCCAGCCGCTTGCTGTGCGGTTGGTTCGGCATTCGTGGTGTCGGTTCTATCTATTATCTTACTTATGCTTTCGGTGACGGTTTGAAAGGCGAAACCGCCGAAAAAATTGCCTGGATTACCTTTACAACGATCGTACTTTCTGTGATTTTGCACGGTATTAGTTCCACCCCGTTAATGAACTGGTACGAGCGCCGAATCAAACCTAAAGTACCTGATTTAATTTAATTAATTCACGCAACTCATACAGATTCTATGCGATATTTGTAGGAACATGGCACTGCCGTGTCCTTACCTAATCTAGGAATTTCACGAAATACTCTAAACAGGTTTCACCCCAACTAATAAAGCGAGTTCCCGCCACTTCCAATAACAGTCGGCATCGGTAAAACCAATTTCTCTAAACCAGCGCAATTGCGTTTCCACATCCAGCAATTTATTAGATGGATCGTCGGGCGAATCGCTAATACCGATCGCCTCTCGAAATCTCTCATGTAAAGCCGGAGTTGCGGACGCTACGTGCTCCAAGTTGCAAAAAATGCCTCCCGGTTCCAAAAGCTCGAAAATCTCAGTGTAAAGCGAACGTTTGCGATCGTCTGCTACATGATGAATCGCAAAACTAGAAACAACCGCATCAAACTTGCCCAAATCCGGCAGCGATTCATCAAAATTGTGCTCGATTACCGTGACATTTGGGTCATCAGCAAAGCGAATTCTGGCTTTTTCCAGCATTGTCGGCGAAAAGTCGATCGCCACACATTCAACATTTGGTCGATCGCACTTAAGCAGACCCAGCAACCGCCCGTCTCCCGTGCCCACATCCAGAATTCGCTTCACATTTTTCGGCACTTCCTCCAACAAAACCGCTTCACCTTCAGTGCGGTGAGGAATACCATCAGCCTTAGCCAGATACCATAAAGCGTGTTCCGCCGAAGTCCAAAGATTCACTTGACTCATAATTTTTTAATCCTCATAAACCTCGCCATTTTTGCGAGTAAAAATCCAACTATTCCCGTTAGCTTTTGCCATTAGATCGTCATCGGGATATTCGGCACTATCTCCCGGAGTGCGTGAAGCGAAGCTATCCCGAAGGGAATCGCCAATTTCCAGATAAACAACATCTGCATTCGAGCGGTTGACTAAATGATGCCCGTCTGCATCACCCGCCGGAAAACCCGCCGCCATACCCGGTTTCAGCACTTGCTCTCCCGAATTTGTAATCAGAGTAACTTCCCCTTCCAGAACATAGATTAACTCATCTTGACGGGTATGCCAGTGCCTGAGAGCAGAACAACTTCCCGGCGCCAGTCTAACCAAATTTACCCCAAAATTCTGCAATCCGGCAGCATCGCCCAAGCGTTTTTTAACTCTCCCCGCAACAGCAGATTGGAATTGCCGAGGGTACTTGGAACCTGTAATTTCCGGGACATTTTTAGGATCGATAATCATATAACAGTCATGGTAGCAGTTGTGAATTCTCTCTTCATTCTCTTCATTTTCTTCATTCCCGTCATAGGCGACGAAAGCGGTTCGTTTGAAATTTATGCTATGGGAACAAAACATAGTTTTATTTCAGCTCATCATAATTTTATAGTACCTGCCACCTCCCCCTCACTTCCGCATCCCACCTCCGACAGTTCCCGCAACTCATTAAGAATGTGTTATAAATATTGAGATTCATTAAGAAATATTGCTCAAATGCTCGTTTCCCCCTCCGGCGTCAGCAAACTCAAAGAATCTTTAAAAGAAAAAGTATTCTTTGGGAATGAGCCAACCCCCGAACTCATAGCCATCTTACTGATTTACTTCGTCCAAGGCATTCTTGGACTAGCCCGCTTAGCCGTCAGCTTCTTTCTCAAAGACGAACTCGGCATGAGTCCGGCAGAAGTCTCGGCAATGCTGGGCGTCGTCGCCCTGCCTTGGATTATCAAACCCGTCTTCGGCTTCATGTCGGACGGTTTGCCGATATTCGGCTACCGCAGACGCCCTTACATCGTCCTCTCCGGGCTGCTGGGAACCTTAGCATGGGTGAGCCTCGCAACAATTGTACACACACCGCTGGCAGCTACAGGCGCGATCGCCCTGAGTTCCCTATCCCTCGCCGTCAGCGACGTAATCGCCGACTCCCTGGTAGTCGAAAGGGCCAGAAAAGAATCCGTTACCGACGCCGGTTCCCTGCAATCCTTGTCTTGGGGCGCTGCAGCCCTCGGCGGACTAATTACCGCCTACCTCAGCGGTTCCCTGCTGCAACACTTCAGCACTCATACTATCTTTTTAATCACCGCATCTTTCCCGCTAATTGTATCAGCAACAGCTTGGTTAATTGCCGAAGAAAAAACCGACAAAAGAACCGACTTTGAAACTGTCAAAGACCAATTCAAACAACTACGGCAAGCTGTTACCCAAAAAACCATTTGGCTGCCCACAGCCTTTCTCTTCCTCTGGCAAGCCACCCCAAGCTCAGACTCCGCCTTCTTCTTTTTCACCACCAATGAATTAGGCTTTCAACCAGAGTTTCTCGGCCGAGTGCGCCTCGTTACCAGCATTGCCTCCCTCGCCGGCATTTGGCTGTTTCAACGCTTCCTCAAAACAGTTCCATTTCGAGTAATTTTTGGCTGGTCAACCGTCATAGCGACAGCATTAGGCATGACTACTTTATTATTAGTAACTCATGCCAACAGAGCTTTAGGAATTGACGATCAATGGTTCAGCATCGGAGACAGCCTAATCCTGACAGTAATCGGACAAATTGCTTATATGCCGGTGCTCGTACTCTCCGCCAGATTGTGTCCCCCCGGCGTCGAAGCAACTTTATTTGCGCTGCTGATGTCAATCACAAATTTAGCAGGACTTTTGTCCCACGAAGGCGGTGCACTTTTGACCCACTTGCTAGGAATTACCGATCGCAATTTCGATAACCTCTGGCTGCTAATAGTCATCACAAACCTGTCCACACTTCTGCCCCTACCCTTCTTAAATTGGCTGCCCGCCGACAGTACAGAAAGCAGCGATCCAAACAATCAAAAGTCTCTTCCCGTATTAGAACCAGAACCAGGCAGTTCCAAACCAGGCGGACAGCATTTCATGCCCGAATACTTTCCCGACTTAGTACCGACAGTAAGGTCACAAAGTCGCACCGCAGACAGTAAATAAAGGCAGGCACACACAGATTTTGACACGGATACACGGATGAATTTAACGGATGAATTTAACTGTGTTTCCCCATTCTCCGAATTTCCTTCTCTCTGCGCCCTCTGTGTTCTCTGCGGTTAAATCAAGAAAAGCTTATTACACCCATGCAAAACTTACAACTTTCCCCACCTCAAACAGCCGCCCAAAACCTATCATACGATCGCACAGACTGGCAGCGCGGCTACGAATCCCAACCCAACGAATCCGACTACTGGATTGACAACATAGAAGGCGAAATCCCCCCCGGCTTGCAAGGCACATTCTTTCGCAACGGGCCCGGATTATTAGATGTCAACGGCCAGCGCATCCACCATCCGTTTGACGGCGACGGGATGGTTTGTGCGATCGCAATATCCGAAGGCCGCGCCCATTTCCGCAACCGATTCGTCCGCACAGAAGGCTATCTCGCCGAACAAAAAGCCGGAAAAATCCTCCACCGAGGCGTTTTCGGCACACAAAAGCCAGGGGGCCCGCTGGCCAACATTTTTGATGTCAAAATCAAAAACATTGCCAACACCAACATCATTTATTGGGGCGACAAACTGCTAGCACTTTGGGAAGCCGCACAGCCCTACAGACTCGACCCCCGCACCCTAGAAACACTCGGCTTAGACACCCTAGACGGCGTTTTACAACCCGGTGAAGCCTTCGCCGCCCACCCCAGAATTGAAAAAGGGAAAAATGGCAAAGGAGACAGATTAGTAAACTTTTCCGTCAAGCCCGGTTTGTCGAGTACCATCACGATTTACGAATTCGACGAAAGCGGCAAACTTTTGCAGCGTCACGCCCATGCAATACCGGGTTTTGCCTTCCTGCACGACATGGTAATTACCCCGAATTACTGCATATTCTTCCAAAATCCCGTCTCATTTAATCCGCTGCTTTTCTTGTTAGGATTTCGGAGTGCATCCCAGTGCATTCAATTTTCGCCAAACAAGCCAACGCAAGCAATTTTAATTCCCCGCAACGGCACTGACGAGGTGAAGATATTAGAAACCGAACCTTGTTTTGTGTTCCACCACTGCAACGCATGGGAAGAAGGAGACGAAGTTTTTGTGGATTCAGTTTGTTACGAATCATTTCCAACTGTAGAAGCAGACGGCGATTTTCGCGAGGTTGATTTTGAGAGCATTCCAGCGGGCGAATTGTGGCGGTTTAAGTTGAATTTGCAAGACAAAACCGTACAGCATCAAGTTGTTGAAACTCGGTGCTGCGAGTTTCCAACTTTGCATCCTAATAATGTCGGACAACCTTACCGATATCTGTATATCGGTGCTGCGGATGCTCCCACGGGAAATGCTCCTTTGCAAGCTATCCTCAAAATTGATTTCGTGACTGGTGAAAGGCAAATTTGGAGTGCCGCACCGCGTGGTTTTGCGGGGGAACCGGTGTTTGTTCCCCGTGGTTCAGGCGTCTCGCCTGAAGGTGCAACGGCTGAGGATGACGGCTGGCTGCTGGTTTTAATGTATGATGCAGCTAATCATCGATCGACCTTAGTGATTTTAGATGCTCGCGACATTACCAAAGGCCCTGTAGCGCGCTTGCATTTAAAACAGCACATTCCCTACGGCTTGCACGGCAGTTTTACATCAAATGTACTGCTTCCTATCGGTTCGTAGTTTCGCGTTGATTCGCCTGGTTCTTGCGCCGCTCGCCACAGCCCGCCGGGGGTTGAAAACCCCGGCTCACAGCGAAAGTCCTCTAAAAGAGGACTAAAACCAACATTTATTATCGCTCAAGTTTCTTCAGTCGGTTTTAACCGACTTTAGCTATGAGCCAGGGGTTTAAACCCCTGGCGGACTGCGGGAAATACTAACAACATTTTAACACATAAAAATCCCTATTAAATGCAAAGTATCAACAAAGTTAATCTCAAAAAAATACTTATTTTAATTTGCAGTCTGGTCGTAATATTTGCAATTATCTTATCTATTTACTCTCACAATGCTAACGCCCAAGAGCCTTACAATCCATCTCCAGAAAGCGCTGTAGCGTCGAAAGGCTTGGTTGAGGTAAAAATGACATTAATTGCCGTTGACCCCATTAAAAACGAATTAGAAGCCCGCTTGCAGTTTGAACTCAAAGGTATTTATAAAAAAGGGCCAACTTACCCGGCTCAAGACTTGTTAATGACAGTTAACGGCGCAAATGTACCGGATTCGGAAATTACCTTTAAAGAAGGCAAACCGATGATTGTCCCTGCATTGAAGTTTAACTTAGTCAAAGGGAAAATTAACAATTACCCGTTTGACACCCACATTGCTAAAGTAGCTATTTCGATCGACCCGCTGCCTTCGATTGGGAAAAAGTTTGCTCCCTTTGAACTGAATCCCGTACCTCTGGAATTTAATTTCCATGCCGATGTTCCCGGTTTCGACATCAGTTATAAGCCGATGGAAGAGAATTCATCTATCTTTATTTATATCGATGTTTCTGCAACTCGATCGCTCCCGGTGAAGTTCTTTGCCTTAGTGATTATTGTGATCATGTGGGTGCTGTCAATTATGGCGCTTTTGCTAGCATTAAAAGTGATGAAATCGGGTAAGTTACCGGAAGTAGGAATGCTGAGTTGGACGGGTGTAATGCTATTTGCTTTTCCCGCTATTCGCAATGCTCAACCTGGGGTGCCTCCGGTGGGAACTGCCAGTGATTTTCTGTCGTTTTTTTGGACAGAAATTATAGTTGTGGTGGCGTTGGTGATTATCGGTAGTTGTTGGTTAAAGCGGTATCATCCGCCGATTGAATGATTTGAGATTTTAGATGTTATATTGGAATAATTCACCCGCGACATAAATCAGGGGGCTTGTAGCTTTGATACTTTCAATTAACACCCCAAAGTCAACTGTTAACTAAAATCAAAGATTCAATTTTTGACTTCCAAATTCTCAATATCCTTTGCGGGTACGCCCAAACCGCGCAAGATAGTAAAAGCTATAATTCGATATCCCGATTGATTTGGGTGCACTCCATCTGCAGCCAACAAATTCAGAGTTTTGCCCGCGTGCTTTTGATACGTGGCGATAACTTCCCGACAAGGCGCATTCAAATCGATAAACAAGCACTGATTCTCTAACGCAATTTCTCGCATCGCGGCAATATACTCTTGCAACCTACGATTTTCTGGGCCGTCGAGAATTTCGCCGATAGGAGTAGGAGAAAGCAGTACAACTCGAATTCCTGCGGCTTTTGCCGCCAGCACCATTTGAGTTATTTTCTCCCGATATTCTGCCAGTGGCACTCCCGTGGGCAACTTGCCTTGCGGATAAAATCGCAGGTTTTGGAAGTCAAAGAAAGCGTGCCAAACGTCGTTGACTCCGACATTAATCATCACTAAATCTGGCTTTTGGTCGATCGCATCTTTCTGGAAGCGCGCTTGCATATCAGTCGCCTTGTTACCGGAGATTCCGGCGTTGACGATTTCGATTTGGCGATCGGGATAAAGGGCATTGAGATAGCGTTGCAGCAGCCAAACGTAACCTCCGGGGTATTTCCCCGCCTCGGTGATGCTGTCGCCCACTGTCACAATTTTGCGCTTGCCGGCGAGCACGTTCTGGATTTCGGGCGGCGGGGTTGCTTGGGATACGGATTCTTTAAACACTGGAATTAAGGAGTGAGGGATGTTGAAGGCGATGATAATAGCTAGTAATTACGGTGATGGCAAGTCTGATTGACACTTGCCGCTTCGGGAGTTTGGGAGGGGGCGATTCCCTACCGCAACGGGCCCCCACGCGCGTTCGGGATAGCTTCGCTTGACGCGCATTGGGATACACTACGCAGATTCCTACTAAAACTCTAACTATTTATCTCTGCAATAATATTATCCATTTCAGGGGTTTTTGTCACTTATTTCAATCACTCAGTCCTGGCCTAACAAAAACCTGGTTTAGACAGCAAATCCGAAGTTACAGCATATTCCATGTATATGTGGTACACACAAGAAGAGAGACGCGAGTAAGGTGCGTCGCCACCCATCAATCTGCAATCTTTATCAAATATCAAGGAGCGACGCACCCTACGGACTAACACGACATAATATAGCTGCTCCTGTACTTCATGAACCACCGAATATGCTGTATAAGCCTTAACGCAGAAACCAGGTTTTTGACAATTCCCGCATCCAGGATACCCGCCACGTGATTCATCCGTCCAGAAATAAAAAACCTGTATCCGATGAAACT
>NZ_JAUBOQ010000069.1:0-27810 GCF_036700325.1 Microcoleus sp. Z1_B2 | reverse complement strand
TAGCCCGTCCACTCATGACGGGCTATAAGAGCCCATCCCACTTTCAAGAGTGGAAGTTATTTAATTCTCATTCCTTAAATTTATGATAAGTCTCTCTACCTAAAACAACACACACCAATCAACTTGGTTTCTCAACCCAATAAAACGGGCAAATTTTATAATTTCAATTTGCCAACTGCAAATCTTCGCGATCGTCGGTATATAACAAATGGTGACATCTTTGAGCGTGCAGTAAAGATTGAGGAAATTCGTACTGAGATAAGAGGATATCTTCCAGCGCAACTTTCATTTGATTGGCACAGATATGTGGTGGCATTTTGCCCATTCCCGTACCCATGCCGGGAATAGCGATAGTTTCAATTATATGTTTGACAGGAGTTCCATCTGCGACTGAGCCAAATTTTACGAGAGTCAAAATAGCGCGGGTTGCTAGATAAACATTTACTGTTTCTCTTAAAACTGTGGGAACGCGCATAATTGGGGCAGCTATTAAATAGGGAATTTCTGCATGATCCGTGTCTACAATTTCTGCCATGCCTACTAAGAGTTCGCCGTGATGTCGAGATTGAATTATTTTTTGCAAGCGTTCAAGAACCTGCCCTCCAAAATATTCCGAAATTTCTAACTCTAAGCCGTCGTCCATGAAACCAAAACTATTCCCCGGACTAACAATAGCATCGCATTTCACATCAAATATTGAACCGTGATGTATCTTTACATTTTCCATACTGCCGCAAGTGCTTTCCCAGGCTCTAACTAAACTATCGTCTAAGGCAGCCAGCACAATTTGCATAAATACTCTCTCTTAATTTTAATGGCGAACAGCCAGAACGATCGCCAATTTAATCCTACAATACTTTACATAAGTCCGCTGAATCTAAAATTCATCTCAATTTCAACTAGCAAATGTTCAATAGCTACGAAATTTTTTGCTCGCACACACCCTTAACCTAATACAGAGAGAGCTTTTAACGCGGTTGTCACCCTCTCAGTTTTAGGTGTGATGAGCTGTACTGCATCGTGTTTTCTGGCCCAGGGGCTAAAGTCTGCAAGCTGTTTCCCGATCTTGTTTTCAGTTTACTCTTTCTCGGTTGAACTCACGTTTAATAAATACTGCTTATGACGCTCCGATATCGGTGTTCTCAAAAGAAAGGTTGAGGATTGAAACAGCGTTTGGTGCGTTTATGCTCGTACATCAGTTTATCAGCCTTTGCCAGCAATTGTTCTAATAAAACTTCATTATTTAAATCCCCAAACTGCACACCAAGACTTATTGATATATAAGCTCGCTCTGACTGTTGATTAAAGCGATCTATATTGTCTTGCAGCCGAGCATGAAAATTAGTAGATGAATCACCAGAAAAGTTAGGAATAAATAAAGCAAATTCATCTCCTCCCAGTCGAGCAACAATATCCGCCTCACGAAAGGTTTGTTTCAATATTTGAGCTGCGTCCACGATTACTCGGTCTCCCATTTCGTGTCCTAAAGTGTCGTTAATTTTTTTCAAACCATCTAAGTCAGCGAACAAAATAAAATAAGATGTTTGCGTGCGCCTCGCAATTTTTAGTTGTTGCTCTGCTAGTAAAAAAAAGCCCCGTCGGTTATATAATCCCGTTAATTCATCGGTCACGGATAGCTGTCTTACTTCTGCTTCTGCCCTCAGACGTTCTTGGATTTCATGTTCTAAACGTTGATTTTGTTCTAGCAGTTGTTGGCGTTGCTGTTGGATGAGTAATTGATTTTTTACTCGCATCAGCACTTCCTGTTCTTGAAAGGGTTTGGTAATATAGTCTACGCCACCGAGTTCAAAGGCTCGTACCTTGTTTTCTAGTCGTTCGAGGGCACTGATAAAAATAACCGGTATCTGAGCACTCGCTTCCGATGCTTTTAACTTTTGGCAGACTTCGTACCCATTCATTTCGGGCATATTGATGTCAAGTAAAATTAGACTCGGTGGGTCGCGATGAACACCTTGGAGTGCCATTCTGCCGTTGAGGGCTTTACGGACAATATAGCCCTGTGACTCTAGAATTTTGGCTAACAAGCGTAGATTGTCTGGGGTATCATCCACGATGAGAATATGCGTTTGGGCTACAAGTTTGAATAAAGCTGTCATGTTCTTATTCCTAAATCTGGGTGAGAGTTGCGATCGCTTCAAGCTGAAAGTTATCTACCAGAGATGTCATCGCCGCGATGAAATCTTGTTTCTCCTTGGGAATTTGAGCGATAAGTTCATAAAGCTTATTATCACTAAGATCGAGTGCTGCTTCATGAACTTCTGCAATCCACTTGGGGGGCATGGTTTTCAAGTCTGGAGTCAATATCTTTGGTGGCGAAGCTGATGAGTCTGACTGAACTTTTTCGGCGTAGCAGTAGCGGACGCCCAAGTGATGAGCTATCTTGTCGAAAAGTGTGTCTTCAGTAAACGGCTTGGCAATGTAGTCATCGCAACCGACTTGCAGGCTGGCGGTGCGATCGTCCTCAAAAGCATAGGCAGTGAGGGCAATTATGCGTGTAATTTGTCTTCTGTCCTGTGACATTTGCCCTGAGTTATCTGCTGATGACTCATGACTCATGACTAATGACTGTTGTGCTCGAATCTGTCTCGTCGCTTCATAACCATCCATGACAGGCATTTGAATGTCCATCAAAATCAAGTCAGGGTGCCATGTTTGCCAACGATCGATCGCCTCTACCCCATTTTCCACCGCACACACATCAAACCCAACTGACTCCAGCAGCGTCACCAGCAGTTGCCGATTTTCTAGAACATCTTCTACTACTAGAATTCGGTAGATAGGTTGCCCAGGTTCGATCCCGATAATCCGATCGCTAATTTCAGGTTCATCTAAATCAACCGACTCTGGTAGTTCCAAAACGACTTGGCAGGTAAAAGTCGAGCCTCGATTCAGGGTGCTTCGCACGGTGATATCCCCTCCCATCAGACGCGCAAACTCACGACTGATAGACAGTCCTAAACCTGTTCCTCGATCGTGGCAACCGCGATTGGTTTGCATGAAAGCCTCAAAAATTGATTCTAAATCTGAGGGAGAAATGCCAGGCCCGGTATCCTCAACTTCGAGACACAAGGTAATAGTTGGTTTAATATCGGGTGGATTAGTGGCGCGATCGCAATTTGTACCGGATGGCATATCATCTAATGAAAAAGCTCGTCCACGTAGGGCTATGCTTCCTGTTGTTGTAAATTTGAGCGCGTTCCCCAGCAGATTAATCAAGATTTGGCGAAGTTTTGCTTGATCGCCACACACATAACGGGGGACAGTAGCATCCCACTCGCTGCTCAGATGTAACCCTTTCTCAGGCGCTTTGATGGTAAACATCTCGTTAATAGAACCTAGCAGTCGATGCAGATTAAAACAGCTTTTACTCAGTACCAATTGCCCTGCTTCAATCCTAGACATTTGCAAAACATCGTCGATCAATGTCAGCAAGTGTTCTCCACTACGGGTAATGATCCCTAAATGCTCTTGAAATTCTTCTGGGATATAGGGGCTGCGGTTCATAAGCTGGGTAAATCCCAGAATCGCGTTGAGTGGCGTTCTGAGCTCGTGGCTCATGTTGGCAAGGAACTGGCTTTTGGCACGGTTGGCTATAGCGGCCCTTTCAGCAGCGTGTTCTAGGGCTGCTTGCGAAAATTCTAACACCGCCAGCATGAGGATATGTCTCATTTCGGCAGCAGCTTCTAACTCTGCAATCTGCCACGGATAAGACATCTGGCGCACTGTCTCTTGCCACCGTTCAAAGGATCTGCGGGGACACAGGTGCATTTTTCCAATTTCGTCGATCGACACAGCATCCTGTGGATTACCTGCCCAGTTTATCGTTTGAATTTGTTCGGGTCGGAACCAAAGGATATGATATGACTTTTGTTTGGCATAGCATAGGAAGATTGAGATTGCTAAAACACCGCTAGCTCGCTCTTTGAATTGCTTGGCTTGGGGATACAACTGAGACAAAGAAGCTGTTGCAAACACTCGTTCTTTGTTCTGTTGCAGCAACCACTGCACGAGTTCGTCTACCTCAGCTTCAGATGGTGTTTCACCCACCAATGTCAGACGACCATCGAGCAGAATTGCAGCTCCCTGAGCATGAACTAAATCTAGCAATTGAGAAGCATTTTCGGTCAATACCTGTTCGATAAAATTAGAATCCCGCCGGAATGCCTGCTGAAGTTTATCCTGAATAGTTTTCGCCTGCGATCGGTAAACGTTCAATTCTCGCTCTTGCTGATGCACCAGTTCGATCGAGGCAAATTGTCCTAAAAATTCACAGCTTTTGCGAGTTTCGTAATCTACCAATCGCGGGCTGTAATGGTGACAGGCAATTAATCCCCAGAGACGCCGATCGTCAATTAACGAAATCGTTAGTGTCCCAGCCACTCCCATATTCTGCAAATATTCAATGTGGTAGGGAGATACTCCCCTTAACACACAAGCACTGAGATCCTGGGGTGTATTGGTTAGGGGATGGTTGGTGGGAATTAGGCGGGCCGGGGTGTAATTGATATTGGGAATTTGGCGCACCCAATTGCTGTAAAACAATTTGCGGGCGGGTACGGGAATATCGATCGCCGGGTAATGCAATCCCAAGTAGCTTTCTAGATAGCTTTCTTTCTCTTCAGCAATCACCACCCCATGCTCATCGGCTTCAAACCGATAAATCATAACGCGATCGAACCCTGTCATGGCTTTTACTTCTCTAGCAATGGTTTGAGCTAAATCAGAAAGACCGAGCGCAGTGCGAAAGTTGAGGATAACTGTTTGCAGACGCTGATAAAAATCCATTGCATGATTATTTTCAATAGTCAATTGGGGCTCTAGTTCCAGAATCAACTCATCGGGTCGCTGATGCACTGTGCTTCTAAAACTTTGAATTTTTCCGTCTTTTAGAGGTATTTTCAGATTAAAACTATTATGAATCTTGAGCTTTTCTTGATTGAGATACCTGACCATTTCTTGTACTTGCTCGTGACCAAATAGCCATGGCAATGGCTGACCTAGCAATTCTGCGACAGCAATGCCAAAAAACACTTCTACATTGTCACTTACTTGTAAAATATTGAGCGTTTTTTTTTGCAACAATAAAAGTATTCCGTGGGGCTGAATATGACCGGGAGCATATACTGATTCTTCACTGCATTCCTCTAAATTTGTTAAATCTAAAGGAGTAATTTCCGAAATCTTTGGTACTTTATGAGGCATTTTAGAGCAGTAGTTATCAATAAAAATCAAGGATGTTTTTTGGAAAACTTTACCAACAATAAAATTGAATTATTGTTGGCTGTGCCTAATTTCCTAAGCTGTTCGGCATTTAAAGGACTTGCGTAAGGTGCGTCAGCATCTAAGGTTTTCCGTTTCAGCGTAAGGGTTCGCGAATGACGCACCCTACTAGCCTCGTTACTGGTTAAATGCTCCACAGCTTAGTCCTAATCAAACGTTTAACTGCACAACAGCTTATAAATCCAATGGAGGAATTCCACTTGGGAAATTACCTTGAATTAGATTAAGGATTTTCTCAAATTGATACTGGTGGGCGAGTTCCGTCAGATGAGTACCGAATTGAGCCAGGTCTGATGAAAGTTCAGCTACCAGTTCAACGATCGCAAAATCATCCCCACATAAAGCAGCATCTTCCAACTCAACCACCCATTCTTTTGGTAATGTCGCCAGAAGCATTGGATCGAGGGAATTTGAAACGGAAGATGCAACAGAACAGAGATCAGAAGGAAAACAATCTGTTCTTCGTTCGCCTTTTTCTGTGTCCTCTTCCTCATATACATACTCTAAACCTAGATATTGGGCCATCTTAAGAAAGAGGGTTTGTTCCCGGAAGGGCTTGCTGATGTAGTCGTTGCAGCCAGCAGCTAAGGCGAGGGCGCGATCGCTCTGGGAAGCTTGGGCCGTAAGTGCAATAATGATACTGTTCTGTCCGTCTTCCATTGCCCGAATTTGCTTCGTAGCCTCGTATCCATCTAACACGGGCATCCGAATGTCCATCCAGGTTAGGTCGGGTTGCCATTGTTGCCAAATCTGCACAGCTTGCTGTCCGTTGGTAGCTTCTTTTACCTCTAATCCTAATTGTGTCAGTAATCTGACCATTAGCAAGCGATTTTCTGCTTGATCGTCAACCACCAAAATGCGACGATCCCGTTCACTGGGAGCCAGCCCAATCACGAGGCGATTATTCTCTTCCGGTGTAACATTAACTCCACTGATGGGGCTGACGGGAAGGGTAAAGGTGAAGGTACTCCCCTCTCCCAGAGTGCTGCTGACAGAAATTTTTCCGCCCATGAGTTCCAACAATTTGCGGCTAATAGTGAGACCTAGACCAGTACCGGCGATCGATCGCTTCCCAGCTTGGGCTTGCACAAACGCATCGAAGATAGTATCGAGTTCGACCGATGCAATCCCTACACCTGTGTCAGCGACTACACACTGGAGAATCTGCCGAGTTGTGGTTAATGCCCCTGTACCGTCCGCCTCAATGCTGACTTGCAAAGTAATGCTTCCCCTCTCGGTAAATTTGATGGCATTACTCAGCAAATTGAGCAAAACCTGGCGCAGTTTTTGAGCATCGACAATCATAAATTGGGGAACTTCTGGCGCAATCTCGAAACAAAAGTCAAGTCCTTTAGAACTTGCTCGTTCCGCCAACATATTTCGGAGGGAATGCAGCAGCGCAATTAAGTCCAATCCGCTTTGTTCAACTGTGCAGTGTCCCGATTCAATTTTCGAGAGATCCAGCACATCGTTAATCAAACTCAAGAGGTGATCCCCACTCCGTCGAATTGTTTGCAGGTCTTGTTTTTGGTTGGGAGTTAAAGAGATGTCATGGGTCATTACCTGAGCAAATCCTAGAATTACGTTGAGAGGAGTGCGTAATTCGTGGCTCATATTGGCTAGGAAGGTACTTTTTGCCAAATTCGCTGCTTCTGCTGCTTCCATGGCGTGCAGCAGTGCCAGTTCTTTTTGTTTGCGATCGCTGATATCTTTATGCGTTCCAATCATCCGTAAAGGCTTACCCTCTTCATCGTAGGCAACGATTTTCCCGTAGTTAGCGATCCACTTCCACTCACCTGACTTGCAACGCACACGATAGTCAAAGGCATATTTGAGAGAGCTATCTTGCAAGTTACTATTGAGAGTCTCAAAAACCCAGCATTTATCATCAGGGTGAATCATCTGTTCCCAGACTTTCACATCCATCACCAACTCACCGGGCTTGTAGCCCAGCATCTCCTGGTAGTAGGAATTAATGTAAACTTCTCCAGTTGCAATTTTCCAATCCCATAATCCATCTCCAGAAGCTTCTAGTGCCAGCATTAAGCGTTCTTCACTCAGTTGTAAAGCGGTTTCCGCTTGATGTTGTCGTGTCACATCGATCGCCACACCACCTACTAGCATTTGCCCAGGTAAGTCGGGGATGAGAAATTTGTAAACCAAAAACTCACCCAGAGTCCCATCTCGACGGGACGCCATCTCAATCGTTTCAATTAGCTCGTTGGTTTCAACAACCGTTTGGATATTGTCTAGATATTGTTGGGCGAAGGCGGCAGGGTAAAGTTCAAAAATGGATTTTCCAATCACATCCTCACTGGGTAACTCCAAGGTATTGAGATAAGTCTGGCTGGCATAGAGCATTACACCATTTTCATCGGTAATCCAGGCAAGGGCAGGGCTGTGATTCATGAAGGCTTGGAAGCGAGTTTCACTCTCTCGGAGTGCCTGTTCTGCTTGTTGGCGTTCCGCTTCGTTGCGTTTGCGATCGCTAATATCCCGGCAGATACAGAAGTTCATCATCTCATCTTGTAATTCCACCCGGTTCCAGCTAATTTCCACGTCATATACAGAACCATCCGGGCGGCGATGTCGCGTTTCAAACAGCGGAATAACCTCCTCTCTCTGGAGCATAAGTTGTAGTTCTTCCTTCGTCCATTCAGCATCCCAATCAAACACACTCAGATTCAGGGTTTCTTCTAGGGTGTAGCCCAGCATTTGAGCAAAACTGGGACTAGCTTCGACAACTTTTCCGACCCAATCCATGACAACAACACCGTCCATTGAAGTGTTGAAGAAGGCTTTACTCCGCAGGAGTTCCTGTTCTAGTGCAAGTTCGGCTTTTTTGCGATCGCTAATATCTTTCATGAAGCAGTAATGCCCCAAAAATTGATGCTGTTCGTCGTAAGTTGAAATCATCACCAATTGCTTATAAAAAACCGAACCGTCTTTACGAACCCCTCTGGTTTCTACTTCAACTCTGCCCTCTTGCACCATCAGCTCATAGGCTGCAACGAGTTTTTTCAACTCATCGGGATCTACGGTTTTTTCCCAGGACATCCCGATCATTTCTTCTGGCTGATAGCCTGTCACGTCAGAATATGCTTTATTGACATAGATGTAACGCCCTTGTACATCCAGTTTGGAAATGCCGGACAGCGCATTTTTCATCACATCACTCAGTTCTCTAAGCTCTGCTTCTGCGTGTTTGCGATCGGTGATATCTTCGGAAAAACAAAGTAGGTACTGGGGCTGATGCTGCTGGTCGAAAATGGGAATCTTCACCGTATGCAGCCAACGTTTTCCGAGACTATGACTGTCAATGATTTCTTCAGCAATATCCTCACTCTTACCTTTCTCAAAGGCTTCTCTATCCTTCTGGTCAAAAAAGATAGCCTGTTCTGTTGGGAAAAAATCATAGCCACTTTTGCCGATCGCTTGTTCCGCTGAAATGCCAAATAACCGTTCGCTGGTTTTATTCCAAAACTGAAATACCCCAAATCGTTTAGGCTGTGCGTCCTTAACAAAAATTGCGATCGGTAAATTATCCAGCAGTGCTTGTAAGAAATTGCGCGTTTTTTGGATTTCCAGTTCTACTTTTTTGCGCTGGCTAATATCAATAAACGTAACTACAACTCGTTGGATTTGACCAGTTTGATTTAACTCAGGGTAGGCATTAACTAATACCCAAATACAACAATCACTTCTTTTTTTAATTCCTAAAACATAATTTTTGATGGAATTTCCAGTGGATAAAACCTGATTCACGGGATATTGTTCTAGGGGGATAACGCTGCCATCTTCCCGCACCAACTGCAATGCCGACTCGCTCACTGTTTTTCCCAGCATTTGGTCAATTGAAAACCCTAGTAATTCAGCGGCTGTTTCATTACATAATTGGAGGCAGGTATCTGTCCCATGAATCACAAAACCCGCATTTAAGTTATCGATCAATTGCCGATATCTGGCTTCGCTTACCTGTAAAGCAACTTCAGCTTGCTTGCGCTCCGTAATGTCGGTGTGAGAGCCAGCCATCCGAATTACGTTACCTGCATCATCCCAAAGTGCTTGACCACGATCCAAAATCCATTTGTAGGAACCATCTTTGCAGCGAATGCGATGTTCTGTGATATAGAAAGGAGTTTTCTTGGCAAAATGATCTTGAACGGCTTGCATCACCCATCCCAAATCATCGGGATGTACCAGATTAGCCCATTCGTCTAGAATGTTTTGGATTTCATGGTCTTCATAGCCCAGCATTTCCTTCCAACGACTAGAAAAGAAGACCTCGTTGGTTTGAACATTCCAATCCCAAATGCCGTCATTATTCCCGCGTACAGAAAGTTCCCAGCGTTCTTCACTTTCACGTAGTGCTGCTTCTGCTTGTTTGCGATCGGCAATATTCCTGCCAATCTTTGAGGCTCCAATTATATTCCCTGCTTGGTCTTTAATGGGGGAGACACTCATCGAGACATCGATTAATGTTCCATCTTTCCTCCGCCTCTTGGTATCGTAGTGTTTGATGCGTTCTCCTCGCTGGATTTTGGCGAGAATTTCGTTTTCCTCCTCTCGATATTCTTCGGGAATCAGCTTTCTCCCTGATTGCCCTACTATTTCGGCCGCTGTATAACCAAAAATTGTTTCGGCTCCTACATTCCAACTTGTAACTACACCCTCTAAATCTTTACTAAGAATGGCATCTTCCGAAGATTCAACGATCGCAGCTAGTCGGGCGATCGCAATTTCTGCCTGTTCTCGCTGGTGAATTTCCCATTGCAACTGGCGATTAGCTTTTTTGAATTTATCGACTTTTCCATAACTAATTTGTGCGAGATACACGACCCACATCAGGATCAAAACCAAAACTAAACCACCAATTAATACAACTCTTGGCCAATAAAACTTGACATTATTTAGTAGATATGAAGTTGGAAAAACCTCTATCCTCCAGTCTACACCATAGGCTTTCACTACAACTGTTTTATCCTCGGGTTTTTGAGGCAAATACTTTTGACCGTAGATCAAATTTGGGCCATCATATATAGCCATATTGTACCCAGATGACACTTTTAAAATACTCTCAAATAGAGTTTTAAATTGAAAAACTCCGACAATAAACCCATCAAACCGTTCACCTACAAACAAAGGAAAACTTGCTAAAAATCCTTTACCCCCTTGAACAAGTGAAATATTGCCACTTAAGATAGGTTGACGCAAATCACGAGCTACTTGCAAAGTAATTTTCCGACGTAGTTCCCCATTCAAATCTAGGTTTTGCGCTGCCTCATTCCCTGCCAGTGGTGCAACCCATCGCACTTTAAATGATGGATCGACTAATGCGATCGCCTGATAACCGTAAAAATCCTTTACATAAGCCTCAGCATCGGCTTCCCAAAGAGCCTTTGGTGTACCGCCATTGGCTTGCCAGCGACTCGCCATTTGCCGAAGCGTCAACACTCGAATGGATAATCCTTCGGTTAGTTGTGACTGAATCGCATTGGCTTCCTGCTGAATTAACTGCTCAATGTGAATTTGTGCATTGATGGTTAGCTGTTGCCACGTAAATAAAACAGCAAAAGAAGCCACCACACCAAGCAAAAGAGGTAGCAATCGTTTAATTGGTGTTTGGTCTAAACTTATAATGACTTTGCGTCGATGTATCACCATAAATTAAGCGATAGATGAATAGAGCGGTTTTCGATTGATTGGGCTATAATTGGGTAATTTACTGAGGCAAGAGAGCTAAGTATTGAGCCGGAAAACCCGTTAGTTATAAGGCAATATCTAAACTTTATACCCCCTCAAATGAGCTATTAGATTCCACCGGTAAAGAATGTTGTTCCTTAATCCCTAGCCCTTTAACTAGATTTAGAGATGGCGATGAGCAACATCTGTTCAGATTGTAAATAGGTGTTGTTTGCCAACATTGGCGACAAAACCAGTAGATTTGATGCTGGCGAACGTGACGGAGCATTTGATTCGAGCAGCAGGGGCACTGTGTCATAAAGACCTCTTTTTTAACTAAAGGCTATTTCACTCTTGTTGCAAAATGCTGTAAGCTCGCTTGAAGCAACGATAACAAGACCCTATACAAAAAAAATAAAGATTTGGTAAAGAATATAAAAGGGTTAAGGAAAAGATACAAGTTTAAACATTCCGTAATAAAATTAAGACCGCAGAGAATTTTTATCCCACCATACGCACCTTGTAATATCACATCTGTTGTGTGATAATTATATACTATTCAGATGCAGCTTTTGAGACTCATTCCTACATCAAAGAATTTTCCTGTTCCCTGTTCCTTGATTTGATATGAGAGTCTAAATCCTAGCCCTACACCTTTGTATGAAGGTATCGCGGGCCGACAGTCTGGTGTAAAAGATGCGGTATCAGGAACAATCGATGCCTTCGCTAGCGACGGAATGCTGTTAGTAGGAGAAACGCTGAGACAGGGTTTAAGTCCAAGCCAATATTCTGTGATACCGGAGCAGCCTTTAACCTGCATTTCTTACGGCATGATATTGCCAGCAAGTGACACTGAATGGCAAGAAACAGTCAATAATTATATTCGCAATCAAAGTTCGACAAACCTGTTGGAAAAAGTGCTGGGGCGCAATTCTCCTTTCCTACCGATGAGTGTTGCCGCTCAAGATAAATGTATTTGAACCCAAATCGGGCAAGGTGGTCGGCGCGCACCAGAAGAATAGGGGTCAATCGATTGCGCGATTTTAGATTTTAGATTTTAGATTTTAGAGGCGACCCCACGGATCAATGCGGGGGCAATAAGTGATTTTCGATTTTCGATTTGGGATTGATTCCACGGATAAATCACGTGGCGGGTACTACCTTTGAAATTCGTGGTCAGGTGCGGATCTTGTCAGGGCAAGTCCGATCGCTGCAACCAGTGGCGTCAATAGGCTCTAAACTGGATTCAGGAAGGCGCGCAGCACAGGTTTAGGAGGGTCATCAGTGACAGAAAAAAATTATCAATCGTCTTCTCTACCCACCTACGCTCGAAAAGAACTGCGGGAATTAGTTCGATCGCAGTTAAGGGCCCTGTTGGAAGAAGGAGACTTTAAAGGAGCAAAAGCGATTTTGCACCCGGTGCAGGAAGCAGACATAGCTGAAGCTATCGAAGGCCTGCCAGAAACCATGCAAGTAATAGCTTTCCGCTTGCTTTCCAAAGACGAAGCAATCGCAGTCTACGAATATCTCGACTCCAGCGTTCAGCAGTCCCTCTGCGAAAAATTCAAACGCCAAGAAGTCATTGACATTGTAGACAAAATGTCCCCGGACGATCGAGCTAAACTCTTTGACGAACTGCCGGCAATATTAGTCCGTCGCCTGTTGGGTGAATTGAGCCCGACGGAACGGGAAGCTACGGCTCAACTTTTGGGTTACGAAGCCAGTACCGCCGGTCGGATCATGACCCCGGAATACATTTCTCTCAAAGAAAGCTTTACCGTCGCCCAAGCTTTAGACCGAATTCGCTCTTTGGCTAAAACTACCGAAACAATTTATTCTCTTTACGTCACTGACGCCGGACGCAGCTTGACAGGTATTTTATCCCTGCGGGATTTAGTCACTTCGCCCCTCGACAAAACCGTCGGCGAAATTATGACCCGCGACGTAGTTTCTGTTCAAACAGGAACGGATCAAGAAGAAGTAGCTAGGCTAATCCAGCGTTACGATTTTTTAGCTGTGCCCGTTGTAGACCGCGAACAGCGGCTAGTCGGGATCATTACAGTTGACGATGCGATCGACATTTTAGAACAAGAAGCAGCCAAAGATATTTATACCTTGGGCGGCGTCCAGTCCGGCGGCGACAATTATTTTCAGACCGATTTAATCACTGTTGCCCGGAAAAGGGTCGTGTGGCTGTTTGTTCTGCTTTTAACTAATACTGTCACCGGCGCAATTATTAGAGCTCAAGAAGATATTTTGAACCAAGTAGTCGCCTTAGCAGCTTTTATTCCCCTGCTGACTGGCACTGGAGGCAATGTCGGAGCTCAGTCCTCAACAGTTGTAATTCGCGGTTTGAACACTGATGAAATTACAGCAATGGGGCCGTTTCAAGTAATTGTTCGCGAGGGGATGGCGGGAGCGCTGCTAGGAGCTATATTGGGGACTGTAGCGACGGGCTGGGCTTATACTTTGCAAGGGAGTTTAGCAGTGGCACTCGCGGTGGGAGTGAGTTTGTTTGCGATCGCAATTTTAGCTTCTCTTGCCGGTTCAGCTCTGCCGTTTCTATTTCGTTCTTTGGGTTTAGACCCGGCTTTAATGTCTGCTCCTTTTATTACCACCGCAGTTGATGTCCTCGGGGTCTTGATTTATTTCACTTTAGCTCGACAAATTTTGCAGCTTTAATATATTTAATTACATGGCTGTGAATAAAAAACTTAATCTGTTTTTCACCACTGCTAAATTCGGGGTTTACGTGCGATTACATACCGGATATCTGCCGTCGCGCGTACTTTATTTTTATCCGCATACTTGCACCAGTTGAAAAAAAGAATGCAACTATAGGCCCGTGCTCCAAACTCCGAGCTTCCTCAGTCATTCCCAATCTAAAATCTACAATCTAAAATCTAAAATCTAAAATGGTATTAGCCTATGTCATCATCCAATTCACCAACGAAAATCCAAAATCCCACGTCGAGCAATTTGTTAGAAACTGCTGAAGTGGTTTTTATTGCTGCCTCTGCTGTGGGATTGGCTGCTAGTTTGGTTTGGGAACAGAGCGTTTATGCTCAAGGCGCGATCGTGATTGCGTTGGTGTTGAATTTTGTGAACCGACAGAAGCTGCACAAGCAAGTTAAAGCAAGTACGGCGGCCACGTTCGATCGCGTAAATCAACAAGCAGCTACTACCGATCGCGCGATCGAGCAATTGCAACTTGCTGTAAATGCTTTAGACGAAGCTCTTTCTCAAACATCTCGCGAAAATCTCAATGTTGGGCCTGGAGAAAACGTACACTCTCTAATTTCAGCAATTGAGAACCTGCGCCAGCGACTAATAATTTTAGAAAAAACTATTAAAATGATTCAAAGCGAGATCGAACTCACCAGCCGCCAATTCAAACAGCGACCGGAATTGCAACAAGTCGAAACTTTGACCACAATAATTCTGGACTTGCAGCAGTTTATCAACGAACTGCCACAGTGGGGCAATTTGCAGCAGCGGCAGCTAACAGAACTTCAGCAAAAAGTAGACAATGCTTTGGCGGAACTCTCAGAAGAAATTGCTGTGATTCCCAACCGCGTGCAAGAGGCGCTAGCCCATCGCGGTGGGGAAATTAACCCACAGTTGGGTTCTGGTTTGAATGGCGAGCAAAAGAATGGTTATCGACCTAAAACCCAGAATGAGAAAATTCGCCAGAAATATCCCAGAGCTTATGTCAAGTGGAGTCAGGATGAAGACGAAAATTTGAAGAAAGAATATGCTAGCGGTCAACAAATTGACGAATTAGCTCAGAGATTTCAGCGACAGCCTAGTGCCATTCGTTCGCGCTTACAAAAATTAGGATTAATCGAATAATGGGAATGGTATAGACAAAAATGAGTAAATCTAAAATCTAAAATCTAAAATCGGCAATAACAAAACGATCGCCCTTTTTTTTCAAAAGAGCGATCGCTTTGTTTCTGTATTCAGTACCGGCTGCTAACAGCGGGCCACTAACATTACATCTCAAGGCTTTTTAGCCTGGGTCTACCTCATTTTAGAAATCTTGGGGTAACAAAGAACTTAAACGCTCCAACAAAGGATCGGAATTCCGAGGAGGAGCAACTTCAGCATCAGGCACTACATTATCATCCGCCACAGAGTCAGACTCAATCGGGCCAGGCTCTACTACTTTTGAAACTGGGGCAAAAGAAACTTGAGCAAACTTACTGTTAACACTCCCCTGCAACTGATCCAACTGCGCGCTGAGTTGACTCAGTTGATGTTCCAGTCCCTCCAAACGGCTTAATTCCTCTGCCGAAACATTGTGCTCAAACTCAGCAAATTTCACCACAAGTTCAGCAATACGCTGTTCCAACCGCTGAAAGTTCTGTGTAGAGCTAGCAGACTCAGATACAGACAAAAACTGCCACAAAGCTTGCTTGCAGAGATTGCTGAAAGTCTGATACTTCGTGAAAGCCAACTCTTTTTCAATAGCGGCCAGCAAAGTTTGATCCGCAGCATCTTCCGTAAACGCCACCGAGAAATTCGCCTTATTTTTTGCCCACAGTGCCATAGGGTTCAAGCCTTAATGCGTTACTTTATCGTGGCTAGCTGAGCCTCAGCATAAATAAACTGTCCCAAAGCATTAGCTTTCCGGGAAGGCTGAGCCAAGTGAGCCTTAAGATTGGCGTCTTTAAGCAAAGGTTGCAAAACCTCCCAGAAAAACTCGCCGCCACCGCCAGTCAGAACCACATCCGTCACACGTTCCGGCAGCCACTGCACCAAACGTTCGGACAGTTCGTTAGCGAAAGCCTCCCGCAAGTCCTTAATAATCGGATCTAAATTAGTCGGCTTAGTCGCTCCTCTGGGACGGTAGAAACGCTGGCCTTCGGGTTTATTCACCGCTTCCAGTAAAGACAGAGATTGAGGGTCTGCCCCCGGAATCTTTGAGGCAACTTGTTCGTAGAACTTGTTCATTGCGAAGGAATCGCTCTTTGAAGCCGCCCGGGCGAAACGGAAACGATCGACCATTAACAAATCGGTAGTTTGGTGTCCGATATCAACCACAGCCACCGACAGTTCCGGCAACTCCGGCGTAAACTCCTTGTTATCTTGAGCCTCGCACCAAATCAGGCTGCCGAACCCTTCCGGCATCACCCAAACGTGACTGATGTTAATATCCACCCGCTCGCCCCGGTACACCACAACGTGGGGAGAGCGCAGTTGGCTGATAATCTCTTCCTTTTCCTTCTCAAACTGATCCTGCGAATAAAACGGCAAACCCAGCACAACTGCTATTTCGCCTTTCATCTGGAAATATCCAGCACAGGAAAAGACCTTAACCAAAGCATCTACTACTTTCGATTGGTCAGCGCCACCGAGATTAGCGCCAAAATCTGCTGCCAATTGACCGATCGCGTAGCCCTTGCCCTGGTACTCCAGCCACATATCCAACAGAGGGTCTGTTGCTTTGGACTCAAAGCTGCCGCCCCGCACCTTTTCTACGGGCATAGTAGCCACGTTGGCAGGGATGAAAACAACGCTACTCGGGTTGCGACTCACGCAAGCTTTAGTTGCCGTCCGACCCAAATCAGCACTAATAATCGATTTGTTAGAAGCGACTTTAGTCTGCTGGGTCAGCATAGCCGAATTAGGAACAAGCTGTCTAGTTGTCATTGAAATGTGTTACCTCACTGAGCCTCACCATTATCATGCCTTATCCCTTGACACTGCCACGCTTAAAGACAGTGGGTTTTGCGGCGATTCTTCTAACTCTACCTAGATCGGTATCGAAATCAGCACCAAACATTATATTCGGGACGATCGCCCTTAATAGATTTTAGATTTTAGATTTTAGATTTTAGATTTTAGAGGCGACAACAGGGGCCGCGGTCCGGGGGCTTGTACCCTGGATGGTTTCGGTCGAGGAGTATTCTCGATCGATCGCGGCAATACGGCCTGTTGCCTGAGAGTGCATTGTTAAGTTAAATTTAGTTAAGATTCTGAGTGTAAACTTTTGTCGCACTTCTCCCACACCGCGATCTTACCCGATCTGTCCCCAATTCAAGGCATCCGCGTTTATGAAAATTTCTTGGCGAACTATACTACTTTGGACTTTACCCGCCTTAGTCATCGGCTTTTTCTTGTGGCAGGGGGCCTTTGCGCCATCCCCGGCAGAAATGAGCAAGAACACCGCCAGCACCCGCCTGAGCTACGGTCGATTCTTAGATTACTTAAACGCCGGTCGAGTGACCAGCGTTGACCTTTACGACGGAGGTCGGACGGCTATTGTCCTAGCAGTCGATCCCGAACTGGACAATCACGAGCAGCGGTGGCGGGTAGACTTGCCATCAAATGCCCCGGAACTGGTTTCTAGGCTCAGAGACTCCAAAATCAGCTTCGACACTCACCCACTACGCAACGACGGCGCTGTCTGGGGACTTTTAGGCAATCTAGTATTTCCCCTCTTGTTAGTAGGAGGGCTGTTTTTCCTCTTCCGCCGCGGTGGCAACGTGCCAGGGGGCCCTGGCCAAGCCATGAACTTTGGCAAGTCCAAAGCTCGCTTTCAAATGGAAGCTAAAACAGGCGTACTGTTCGACGACGTAGCAGGCGTTGAGGAAGCCAAAGAAGAACTACAAGAAGTAGTGACATTCCTCAAAAAACCCGAACGCTTCACCGCAGTCGGGGCGAAGATTCCCAAAGGCGTGCTGCTAGTGGGCCCTCCCGGAACCGGTAAAACCCTCTTGGCAAAAGCGATCGCAGGCGAAGCCGGCGTGCCTTTCTTCAGCATCTCCGGTTCAGAATTTGTCGAAATGTTCGTCGGTGTCGGCGCTTCCCGCGTTCGGGACTTGTTCAAGAAAGCTAAAGAAAATGCTCCTTGCATCATATTTATCGATGAAATCGATGCAGTCGGCCGCCAGCGCGGCGCCGGTATCGGTGGCGGTAACGACGAACGGGAACAAACCCTGAACCAGTTGCTGACCGAAATGGACGGTTTTGAGGGCAATACTGGCATTATCATCATTGCTGCTACGAACCGCCCCGACGTGCTCGACTCAGCGCTGCTGCGTCCGGGACGTTTTGACCGCCAAGTTACCGTAGATACGCCGGATATCAAAGGCCGCTTGGAAATTTTGGAAGTTCACGCGCGCAACAAGAAGCTGTCTCCAGAGATTTCTCTGGACGCCATCGCCCGCCGCACTCCGGGTTTTACCGGCGCTGATTTGGCTAACTTGCTCAACGAAGCTGCGATTTTAACCGCACGCCGCCGCAAAGAAGCGATTACGATGCTCGAAATTGACGATGCAGTCGATCGCGTGGTAGCAGGTATGGAAGGCACTCCTTTGGTGGACAGCAAGAGCAAGCGCTTGATTGCTTACCACGAAATCGGTCACGCGATCGTCGGTACAATCATTCAAGCCCACGATCCAGTTCAAAAAGTTACCTTAGTTCCTCGCGGACAGGCCCGGGGCTTGACTTGGTTCATGCCCAGCGAAGACCAAGGTTTGATTTCAAGATCGCAAATTTTAGCCCGGATTAGCGGTGCTTTAGGTGGCCGCGCAGCCGAAGAAGTAGTTTTCGGCGATGCCGAAGTAACCACCGGTGCCGGCAACGACTTGCAGCAAGTCAGCGGTATGGCGCGCCAAATGGTAACTCGCTACGGGATGTCTACCTTGGGCCCGATCGCCCTGGAAGCCCAGCAAAGCGAAATTTTCCTCGGCCGCGACTACACAGCGCGATCGGAATATTCCGAAGAAATAGCCTCTCGGATTGACGGACAAGTTCGAGCAATTGTCGATCACTGCTACGACGACGCCCGCCGAATTATTCGCGAAAATCGCACCGTGATCGATCGCTTAGTCGATTTGTTGATTGAAAAAGAAACTATCGACGGCGAAGAGTTGCGCCTAATCGTCTCTGAATACACTTTTGTTCCTGAAAAAGAACAATACGTTCCTCAGCTTTAATACTTGTTTGAACATTACGGACACGGCATTGCCGTGTCTTTAAAAAGTAGGGACGCAAGACTATTGCCACGTCCCTACTTTTTTATTAAACTGTCAATAATATTAAACCGCCCCTAAACGCCAATTAACGCAGATGAATACTACATTGGCCCTACATACTAAGAATTTGTCATTTTTTTTTATAGCAGCTTTTATTTGTGTTGGTGTCAATACTTTGAGCGCCCGCGCCGAAAAATCAAGATGTTTTGTAGATATTTGTATCGACTCCAGCAGCGTTGAATTAAGCAAATCCGATATTCCCGGTGCTCCCTCTTATCCAGTCAGAACTATTTTAGTAAGTCAACAGTTTAGTAACGATAAATTGTTGGCGCAAATGGAAGTTGACTGCCAGCAACGACAGTTGAGAACTGTCAGAGTTAGCCAAGATGGCGAAAATTGGTCGAATTTCTCTCCGAAATGGACTTTAGTCGATGGCCACTCATCTTTGTCTCGGCTGGTTGACTATACTTGTAAATTGGCGATCGCAGAACAAGAGAATAAATAAGTAGACCCAGAAAAAAACAGACACCTATATCTTCCACCCTTGCCTTGCGGGTGCAAGTTTGACAGCGCTTGAAACCGCCGAGTGTTAATATGACACTCAATCTAAAATCTAAAATCTAAAATCTAAAATCGGATGACAAACCCCACCGAATATCGGCAAAGACGCGAACAATTAATGGCCCAAATTGGCAGCGGGACGGCGATATTTCGCAGCGCCCCCGCTGCCGTCATGCACAACGATGTAGAATATGCCTACCGACAAGATAGCGATTTTTTCTACTTAACCGGTTTCAACGAAGCTGGGGCGGTAGCGGTGCTCGCGCCACACCACGAAGAACACAAATTTGTTTTGTTTGTGCAGCCAAAAGACTTGGAAAAAGAAACTTGGCACGGTTATCGTGCCGGAGTAGAAGGCGCTAAGGAATTGTACGGCGCGGATGAAGCTTTCCCGATTAATGAACTTGCGGAAAAATTGCCGAAATATTTAGAAAAAGCCGATCGCATATATTATCACTTCGGGCGCGATCGTAGTTTCGACCAAACAGTCCTCAATCACTGGCAGCGCTTGATGGCAACCTATCCCAAACGTGGCACAGGCCCGACAGCAATCGAAGATTCCAACATCATTTTACACCCAATGCGGCTGGTGAAAAGCGAAACTGAATTAGCATTAATGCGAAAAGCCGCTAATATCTCAGTTGCAGCGCACAACCGCGCCCAAGAATTCGCTAAACCGGGCAGATACGAATATGAAATTCAAGCTGAAATAGAACATACTTTCGGCTTAAATGGCTGCACTCCCGCTTACCCTTCAATTGTTGCATCCGGCTACAATTCCTGCGTCCTCCACTACATCGAAAACAACCGCCAAATGCAGGAAAACGATTTGTTGCTAATAGATGCCGGTTGTGCTTGCGACTACTACAACGCTGATATTACTCGTACCTTTCCTGTTAGTGGCAAATTTACAACTGAACAACAGATAATTTATGACTTAGTTTTGCAAGCACAATTGCAGGCAATTAGTCAAGTATATCCCGGAAATCCTTACAGCAAAATTCACGAAACAGCGGTGCGCGTTTTGGTGGAAGGTTTAATGGATTTAAAACTTTTGGTGGGGGACATTGAAGAGATAATTAAAGAAGAGAAATACAAGCCATTTTATATGCACCGCACTGGTCATTGGCTGGGATTGGATGTACATGATGTCGGCGTTTATCAGTACGGCGAAAATCCGCAAGTTTTGCAGGCAGGACAAGTGCTGACGGTGGAACCGGGGATTTATATTTCTCCTTATATTAAACCGGTTGAAGGACAGCCGGAGGTTCCTGAAAAATGGCGCGGTATTGGCGTGAGAATTGAAGATGATGTTTTGGTGACATTGGAAAGTCATGAAGTCTTGACGGCGGGAGTTCCTAAATAAAGGAAAAGTAGAAGGCTTTGGGGATAAGTCAAGAAAGATTGATTAATTAAGTTGGCAGTAAAGGCTTGAGCTTTGTTAGTATTGAGATATTGCACCCTTCTCAATTAGCCTTTTATGAACAGGCTTTCCGGCCTGTTCCACAAAAGATAAATTTTCTTGTGAAACAGGCCGGAAAGCCTGTTGCTGACAATGGTGCAAAATGTGAGTTAGTATTAACTTGAAAAAGCTCAAGTCCGCAACTGCTAAACCTAGAGCAATTATGTGTATTGATCCTACCAAGATCGATCGACCTCTGGAAACCTGCGAAGCATTAGTAGCAGAGCAAAAAGCAAAAATTCTACAACTAGAAGAGGATTTGCAGCAGCAGAGAGAATTGTGCCAGAAATTAGAAGCACAACTCAAAGCAGTCGAGAATGCTGGCTTTTCGGGTTCGGCAACAGAATTTGATATCATCGAGGACGATCGCATTGGGTTAATCACATCTCTGGAAAAAAGCCAGGAAATGTACCGAACTCTCATCAAACATTATCCCAATGGGTCGGTGTTTTTGTTCGATCGCGATTTGCGCTATACTCTGGTTGACGGCCAAGGTTTGGCAGTAGTTGGTTTGTCCAAAGAACTGTTGGAAGGCAAAACATTGTGGGAAGCATCGCCACCTGAAGATTGGCAACTTTTTGAGACTACATATCGCGCTGCTTTGGCAGGAAAAGAGAATACTTTTGAATATAAATACGGCGATCGCGTTTATTTAACAACAACTGTTCCCGTCAAAAACGACCGAGAAGAAATTTTTGCCGGCATGGTAGTTACTCATGATATCACCGAAAAAAAACAGGCAGAAATAGCGCTGCAAGAAATCAAAAATCAGCTAAAAATTAAATATCAAAAGCGCACAGAAGACTTAAAAACAGCTAACACTCAATTGCGGGAAGAAATTATCTATCGCTGGCAGGCAGAAGAAGCTTTGCGAGAAAGCCAGGAACAGCTAGAATTGTTTTTCTCTCAATCTTTAGATGGTTTTTTATTTATGATGCTGGACGAACCAGTGCACTGGGACGATACAGTTGACAAAGAAAAAGTTTTGGATTATGTATTTACTAACGGGCGGGTAACGAAGGCAAATGATGCTTTGATAGCTCAATACGGGGGTACTAGGGAAGAGTTTATTGGTCGCACGCTTTACTCTTTGTTATCGCACAACTTGACTGGTGGCAGAGAGATAATCAGGGAATTTTTTGATGCGGGCAGAATCCACATCGAAAATGACAATCGCAAGTTTGACGGGGCTCTAATTTGGGTGGAAGGCGACTATATTTGCATTTACGATTCCCACGGCAGAATCGTGGGCTATTTTGGCGTGCAGCGCGATATTAGCGATCGCAAAAAAGCAGAAGCAACCCTCAGAGATAGCGAAGAACGCTTTCGGGCCACCGTCGAACAAGCGGCAGTCGGTATTACGCACCCTGACGCAACAGGCCGCTATTTGCGAGTCAATCAAAAATTCTGCGAGATAGTGGGATATACTGCGACTGAACTGCTGTCGCGAACTTGGATGGACGTTACTTACCCAGAAGATATAGATGCAGATTTAGAACAAAACAAGAAATTATTTGCCGGAAAAATTGACAGTTTTAAAATGGAAAAACGCTTGCTGCACAAAGACGGCACTGTAGTTTGGGTAAATATTACAGTATCGCTAATCAAAGAACCGCTGAGTGGGGCAATTTACAATGTAGTAGTGACAGAAGATATTAGCGATCGCAAAAAAACCGAAGCAGCACTGAAAGAGAGCGAAGAAAGGTTCCGACAGCTAGCAGAAAACATTGAAAGCGTGTTTTGGATGGTAAACGTTCAACCCCAGGAAATTATTTATATTAGTCCGGCTTATGCAAAAATATGGGGCAGAAGCTGTGCTGATTTGTATGCTTACGGGCGCTTTTTTACAGAGTCTTTCCATCCAGAAGATCGCGACCGCGTTATTGCTACCTTCACGAAACAAATGGAGTCTGAAAAGGATATCGAATATCGAATTTTCAGACCTGACGGCCAAATTCGCTGGATTCGCGCTCGGGCTTTTCCGATTAGAAATCAAGCTGGTCAAGTTTACCGCATCGTTGGCATTGCAGAAGATATAAGTGAAAGCAAACAGGCAGAAAAAACCATTCGTGAAAGTGAAGAACGCTTCCGCCAGCTAGCAGAAAATATCCAAGATTCCGTCTGGCTAATGTCTGCAGAATTCACCGATTTATTGTATCTGAGTCCAGCTTACGAACAAATCTGGGGGCGCAGTCGCGAAGAATTGTATGCTGATCCATTAAAAATGATGGAGTGGGTGCATCCAGAAGATAAAATCCTGTTGGAAGAGGCAATGGGGCGAGTGTTGCAGGGCGAGTCCACCAATACCGAATATCGGATTTTTTTGCCAGAGGGCACAATTCGCTGGGTGTGCGATCGAGCTTTTCCCATTTACGACGAATCGGGTAAAATTTACCGCATCGCGGGTATTGGCGAAGATATCAGCGATCGCAAATTGACCGATGCCCGCATCCAAGCAGCACTCCGCGAAAAAGAAGTATTGCTCAAAGAAATTCACCACCGAGTCAAAAATAATATGCAGGTAATTTCCAGCTTGCTGCAACTTCAAGCTCAATACATTGAAGACGAAGCGACGCTAACTTTATTTGAAGAAAGCCAGACCCGCATCCATTCAATGGCTCTGATTCACGAGCAACTTTATCAATCCGAACATCTCGATCGGATCGCCCTCTCCCCCTACGTCGAAAACTTGGTTGCTAATTTGTATCAATCTTTTGGTTGCGGCAACACTTCAATCAAATTTAATCTCAAAGTTGACCCCATTTATTTAAACATAGAAACAGCAATCCCGTGCGGTTTAATTATTAACGAACTGGTCTCTAACTCTTTAAAATATGCTTTTATCTCAAGTCTTGCTGGTGAAATATCCATCAATTTTCATGAAATAAATAATTCCCAATTTCATTTAACTATTCAAGATAACGGTCGCGGATTTTCGGCGAATTTTGACTTGGAAAATACTGAAACATTAGGATTGCGATTAGTAAAAATGTTGGCTTACCAATTAGAGGCGAGTATTGCCATTGACAGTCAGCGTGGAACCTGCTACAGTCTGATTTTCCAAGAGTTAAATTATCGGCAGCGTATTTAACAAAAAATGAACCCTATACAAATTTTGGTTGTAGAAGACGAAGTTATTGTAGCCCAAGACATAGCAGGTCGATTAAAAAAACTGGGATATGTAGTAACAGCTACAGTTTCTTCAGGAGAAGAAGCAATTAAAAAAGCGATCGAAAACCCGCCCGACTTAGTGTTGATGGATATCGTGCTTAAAGGTGACATGGACGGGGTAACAGCAGCCGAGAAAATCCGAACTAATAGGAATGTGCCGACAATATTTTTAACAGCTTATGCCGACGATCAAACGCTGCAAAGAGCGAAACTTACAGATCCATTCGGTTATATTATCAAACCATTTCAACAAAATGATTTGCGGGTGGCGATCGAGATTGCCCTGCACAGACACGAAATCGAAACCAAGATGCGAGAATCTCTCAAAGCCGCGGAAGCAGTCAGAGAGTCGGTGGAAGAAAAATCGCACCGCCAAAACCAGTATATTTCAATGGCCGCTCACGAATTGCGGAATCCCCTCAACGCGATTTTAATCTCTGCGGAACTTCTCGATCGAACTCGCAGCAGTGACGAATCCCAAGTTAGAACCCTGCGGCTGGTGCACTCAGCTACCCAAAAGATGAACCAGCTAATCGATGATATGCTGTTTATGGGTCGAGCAGAAGCAGGCCAACTCAAATGCAATCCATTACCGATAAATTTAGTCGAATTTTGTCAAGACTTGCTCGCTCAATTGCAGTTAGGAAATGAAGCCAAGCACAAACTAACATTAATCCCGTCAGATGTTACCAGTGCAATATTAGATCAACAATTGCTGCACGGCATTATTTCTAACTTAATCGTCAATGCCATCAAATATTCTCCCAACGGCGGGCAAGTCACCTTGGAATTGGAATGCCGTCCAGCAAGCGAAGGAGACAAAGAAGCTATTTTCTGCTTGTCTCCTCAGTGTTTGTTTCCCAATTCCCAATTTACAAAAATTAACTCTCCCTCACTAATTATACGTATCCGAGACCAAGGTATCGGCATCCCAGAAACCGAAGTAGGGAAAATATTTGAAATGTTCTACCGCTGCAAGAATAGTGGGAAAATTAAAGGTAATGGTTTGGGATTAACAATTGTTAAAAAAGCTGTGGAATTGCAAGGAGGGGCGATCGCCTGCGAAAGCAAAATCGGCGTTGGTACAACCTTCACCGTCGCCCTTCCTTACGTAGCACTTTCCTGTTCGACTCAACGGCAAAAAACTTAAATGCCCCTACAAACACTAATCAAACTGTTGCAAAATCCACTCCACCGCCACCGCTAAATTTGCTGCAATAAAATCCGGTTTAGTATGGTGCTGATACTCCCCACTCAACACGCTTTCCCCGTAACCAGTCTGCACCAAAATACCAGTACAGCCGGCATTGTGAGCCATATCAACATCAGTCGCTTTATCCCCCACCATAAAACTATTTCGCAAATCTAAATCCTGTTCCCAAGCGGCCGCTACCAACATCCCCGTATTGGGTTTTCGCCAGGTTGTATAGCGCGTAAATTCTGGGTTGGTTCCGCCTTCTGCTGCGCTTAAATAAGGACAGTAATAAAGAGCATTTAACTTGGCTCCTGCTTCATTTTCTAATAGCTGACAAAGGCGTTTGTGCAAAGCTTCTACGTGGCTAACCGGATAATAATTCCTCGCTGGGCCGGATTGATTGGAAACCAGACAGCAAAATATTTGTTGGTCATTTAAACGGCGTACAGCTTGGGCGACTCCGGGGATTAAATGCAAATCTTCTACTTTGTGAATGTAACCAGCTTCGATATTGAGGACGCCATCTCTGTCAAGAAATACTGCTCGTTTCATTGTTGTATTGTTTTTGATATAATATAAAACTCGGTGGCATCGGAATTGATATTACTTAAGCTTTTCGTCGGCTAGTCCTCCCGCCTACCCGCCAGTCCGCCAGGGAATGAATTCCCTGTCTAATAGCGAAAGTCCTCTAAAAGAGGACTGACTCATTCATTAGTCCTCTTTTAGAGGAGTTCAGCTTTGAGGCAGGGGTTTCAACCCCTGTCGGACTATCGGTTTAACGTGTTTGTTGACTCCAATGGACACGGCGCCGTGTCCTCATCATCATTCTAAAATAGATTGTTTGCCTAGCCATTCGCGGAAACTATTATGATACAAACTATAGCAAATTTCTCCTCCAATTTCTTGTTTATTTAAGAACTCGATCCAATTGTCTAACACTTTTTCAACATCGTATTCATCCCGATCAATTATATTGGCGATCACACTTACAGACAAACCTGTTGGGGATTTTACCAAAACATTGATCGCAGACAAGTCGATCGCCGATAAGCCATCACCTGTCATCCGCAGCCAGTGGTTTTGATAATACGCTGCTAAACCGGGAGGAAGTTCAGAGAGAAGTGAGGACTCTCCCAGATTAGCATCGGGGCGTGAATTCTCGGCGATCGCCCTTAACATCTGACTCAGATACATGAAATTGTTTTCGCTGACAGTGGCGAGTTGTTGGCAGAATTCGGGTTGAGTTAAATCCGGTGCGGTTGATAGGTATTGCTGAATGTAGTTCAGGGCATCTTCGCGATTTTGGGCGGGATAATCTCTTAAATCGAGAGTTTGGGAGGGAGTTTCAATTAACAAACCGGATTTCTCTCTCAAAAACGGGCGGCGGGCGAGGATAAAATAAGTACGATCGCCCAAATATCTCGGCAGATAAAACAGATTTGTGCTGGGAGGCTGACTGGTGCGGGCGATCGCGTCTACAGAATCAATGACTATTATCAACTTTTGGCGAGAGTCTAATTTATCGCTAATTTGCTGAAGCAACAAAGACAGAAACCAACTCCCATCATCGGATTCGAGATTTTGAAGTTGAGATTTGAGCTTGAGAATTTCGGATGTTTCCCCATTGGCGGCAAGGTATTTGTCAATCAGTTGAGTGCAGACAGAAGCGAGAAAATCTTCAGCTCGATTTTTGCCCTCAACTCCAGCGTTGTAATAGATACTGCGAGGATGGGCCCTGACATATTGGGCGAGGATGGAACTTTTGCCGCAGCCGGGAGTGCCGACAATTGTGAAATAACCGCGGCTGTGGGAGTTCAGAAAGTCGGATATCGCAGAAAAAACAAACTTGCGGCCTGCAAAATTCTCGGTTTTTTCTCGCAGGAGTTGCTGAAATTCTTTTGGGTAAGAATCGGTAGAGATGGGAGTTGAGAGAGGTAAGGAATTCATGTTAGTTCCTCCATCCCTTCTAGCCGCAGGAAATATACGCGGCCGGATTCGTCGCCTGCGACAATTGTGACTCCATCGGGGGCGATCGCGCAACAGGCGATCGAACTTTCAGCCGTGAAACTAGCAAGGATATTTCCACTCAACAAATCCCAGACTTTGAGGGTATTGTCATCTGAACCAGAAATCGCCCGCTTGCCATCGGAGGTGACGGCGACTGCTTTTACCGACTTGCTGTGACCTTTGAGAGTGAACTACCTACACGCCCGCTGACGCTACAGTGTAGGCTTCCCAATTCATCAGGGATTGCCTCGACTATCAGAGATTTTTTACCTCCTGATAGTTTTGGTCTTACATCCCCTCCAAGGGCAGTAGCGCTAGTTCCTAACGCCAATAATCGCAAACCTTCATTTCTGATATTTATTGCCGCATTAAGTAGGTAGGCGTAAAAAAACCAAATCATGTTAAGATAAGTAAACACTCAAGATTTGATTTACAAAATCAACAAA
>NZ_JAUBOQ010000068.1:0-28415 GCF_036700325.1 Microcoleus sp. Z1_B2 | reverse complement strand
GGCGTCCCGCCCGTCATGAGTGGACGGGCGGGACGCCCATCCCACAATCTTGTGGAAGTTATTTAATTCTCATTCCTTAACCCAAGCGTATTGGGTAATGATTGGGAGCTCGCTTTAATTAAACATAAAATCCGATCGCTTTTAGAGTCCCGACAACTAGGCGCGAAGTTGAGGTTCTCCGTATTCTGTTTTTATATGTGGTATTACTTAGCAAATCCGGCTTAATACCCGGTCGGTTATCTTAGTGCGTAAGAGCCGGGATGAGAGTATGTGTAGCAGCCATTTAAATCACCACGTTATCTAAAACGCTTGGAAAACCCTATTTAGTAGGACGCCAAACATATGGGAAAAATTATTAGTGCGTTTTGGATGCTCCTGTTTCATTCTTTACAGTAAAATTACATAATTTTTGGTTCAGGGTCTTGTCAGTGAATTCACTTAAATGTTATCTTATCAGCATACAACCACTGTCAGACTGCCGAATCTACTTTTCAATCAAACGAGACTGGTCTCTAAACCGAGCCGGATTATTCTATATCCGTGTTTAGAAACAAGTAAAAAAACTTTACTTAACTCAAGATGAATCCCATGTTAAAACTGAGTGCTTTATTCCCAATCCATTGCAATGACCGAGCCATCAGCCACGTATTTTTTTCAGTGTGCAAACAATGGCAAAACCCTGAGCTGAAGGCTCGCATGGTTGTCCCGAGTTGCGATAGCTCCTGTCGCTACTCAAATATAGTTGAAGCAATTCCGTCATTGCTGAAAAAACTGTATTACAGCAGCCATAGTGCTCCCAAAATTAAGGCAGAGAAGCGTTTTCTCAAAGATATCAAAAATTTTGATGTTGCCTACTTGTGGCCCGGTCTCTCAGTAGATACTGTAAAGAGCGTTAACAAGCAGAGTAAGCCGATTTTTTTGGAGCGAGTTAATACTTGTCAAAGGCAAGCTAAGAGTATCCTTGACGATGCTTACTCTCGCTTGGAATTGCAACCTCAACACACAATTACCCCAGAAACAATTAAGAACGAAGAGCAAAAACTCAAGCTAGTTGACTTCCTGTTTTGTCCCAGTCCGGCAGTAGTAAAATCGTTTCAAGACGCCGGAGTTCCTGAAGAAAAACTGCTGTTAACCACTGAAGGTTGGTCGCCAGAGCGTTTCCCCAATTATCAATTCCAAAAACCGCCTTCAGAGGAAGTTAACGTCCTTTTCCTAGGCTTTGCCTGCGTCCGCAAAGGGGTTCACCTACTGTTGCAGGCTTGGGAGCGAGCTGGGATTAAGGGAAAGCTGACTATTTTTGGCAGACTCGAACCGGCGATCGCTCAAACTTGCAGCCATTTGCTGGAACGTTCTGATGTAGTTCACTTTGATTATGCTTTGGACTACAGTTCTGCCTATCGCCAAGCTGACTTTTTTGCCTTACCCAGTCTCGAGGAAGGTAGCCCACTCGTCATCTATGAAGCGATGGGTCATGGTTTGCCTATTCTGGCTTCACCGATGGGAGGAGGCGGTGTTGTGCGTGATGGCATTGACGGCATAATTCTTCCTCCCTACGATACTGACGCCTGGGTGGAGGGACTGCGCCAACTATCTAATTCTCCTGATTTGCGCGCTAAAATGGGAGCCGCCGCCCGCCAGCGAGCTTTGGAGTTGACTTGGCCACAAGTTGCTGCTAGGCGCGGAGAGCAGATTCGGCAAAAAATGCAGGCAAAATAAAAACTAAATAGGAAAGGACTGACCAAAAAAATGGGATGCAAGCCCCTTCTTCTGTGGCCGGCTTTTCTTGATTTCTGATATACTCCTTCAAAACTTCTTTCTTACGCACCTCCAGCAGAAACAGCAAAATAACTAGGACTCCATAATGCTTCTTTGTGGGGTTTTTTGTGTCTAGCCTGCCCGTACCGACGGCTTAAAGGTTGAGTCGAATTTAGGTGATAGGTGGAATGAATCGGCTAATGAGCAGTGCGTTGAGCTAAGATTGCACCCAGCCATAGAAAAGGGGTAAAACTTTTGACTATGACATAAAATTATTTTGCAATAGGTCTAATGTAAATTGTGTAGCCTGTCTTTGATTTTTGTGCGAGTCAACAATGCAGACTCACAGCGTTCCCAGTAAATTTTAGCAACGCGATCGCCCTGATTCTGACGCCAACACTCTTCAAAAAGCCGCGCCGCTTCAAAGAACTTCCCTTCCGAGTAAAGTGCCCTAGCTTCTGCAAACAATTCCAGCGTAGCTAACTTCGCCTGTTTAATTTCTGGTGAATCTGCATCAAACACCTCATAAATCGTCACAGCTTCAGATTTTCCCTTGACTTTTACCGTATCGAGAGTGCGGATTGCGTACTGGGAAGGATTTTTCAGGCGCCCATAAGTGGGTTGGGTAATTAACAGCGCCACCCCATAATTTTTTGTCAAACTTTCCACACGAGAAGCTAAATTCACCGCATCGCTGATGACCGTCCCGTCCATGCGATTTGGTCCTCCCACAGTTCCCAGCATCAAAGAACCCGTATTAATCCCAATCCCAATCTGAATCGTCGCACAGCCAGCGTTAGCGCAGTATTCATTGTATTCAGCGAGGCGGTGCAGCATAGCAATTCCCGCTTTCACCGCATTATCCGCCTCGCCGCTAAACAGCGCCATAATCGCATCGCCAATATATTTGTCGATAAACCCGTGATTTTCATTAATGACTGGTTCCATGCGAGAAAGATAAGAATTTATAAATTTGAAATTATCCTCCGGCGTCATAGTTTCCGAAAGCGTGGTGAAGTCGCGAATGTCGGAAAACAACACCGACATTTCTAACTGCACTTGGTCGCCCAATTCCACATCAATAATGCTTGATTTCTCTAAAAACTGGAGGAATTGATTGGGAACGAAGCGCTCATAAGCTTTGTTGAGTAGAAACAGTTCAGCGGTAAATCTGATTCGCTCTGTTTCCGCTTTTTTGCGATCCGTGATATCTTGAAAGGCTACAATTGCATAAGAAATATTGTCCTTTTCATCATAGATGGGAGTACCCCAAGCCTCGATCGGAATAATCTTGTTGCCTTGGTGGATTTCCATATCATCTACAGTGGCACTTTCGCCACTCAACGCCCGCGTAGTGGGCAATTGTGCAGAGGGATATTCTTGCTCTGTTCCAGCTTGATAGAGTTGATAAACCTCGGTAATTTGCTCGCTGGAGGCTTCAGGAATAACTCCTTTACCCAATAATTGAATAGCAGCGCGATTATTATAGTAAGGTTTGCCAGAAGCATCCAGCACTGACACCCCGACTGGAATTGCTTCTAAAAATTGAGTCAGCCTGTTTTCACTTTCGCGGATTTCTGTATAGAGTTGAGAATTTTGAATCGAGATAGCCGCTTGTCCCGATAACAGTTTTAATAGTTCCACTCTTTCAGGGGTAAAAGCTCCGGCTGTTAGGTTATTTTCTAGGTAAACAATACTAATAATTTGAGATTGGTTAATCAGCGGCACGCATAAAATTGATTTGGGCTGATTTTTTCGGATGTAGGGGTCGTTGGTAAATTGTCCCTCTCGGACAGCATCATCAAGTACCACGCTTTCTTGAGTGCGAGCCACATAATTGATAATGGCGGAGGAAAGTTCTTGACAGGTTTCAACGGGGATTGACTGCAACACGGTGACTTGTTGGGACTTTATTGTGCCTTCAGCTTCAATTAATAGCTTTCCCTGACTTGATAAAATTAGATATCCTCTTTGGGCCCCGGCACTTTCCATCAAAATTTTCATCAAGCTCGACATGAGCTTATCTAGCATAATTTCACCGGAAATCGCCTGAGAAGCTTTCATTACTGTGGTGATATCTAAGTTATAACCAGAACCCTTGGTCGTCACTGAGGCCGTAGTTGTAGTTGTTTTTCTTCCCGGTTGGATTGGCGCCAATAACTGGGGATATCGCGTTTCTAAATCCGTTACCTTAGCAGTGGCTCCCCATTGAACATAACAATAATATGCCTCAATCATGTAGGTTTGAGCAAGTTTTTCTTTGCTCCATTCCCAGTAGAATTTGGCTGCTAGTTCGTTAGCTAGTGCTTCTTCGTTGAGGAATTTATTTTCTTTGGCTCCAGAAATGGCGCGATCGTACATTTCAATCGCCTCAGCTTTATTGCCCAAAACGCGATGTTTTTCGGCCTCAACTAAATACCATTTATGCAGATAATTCATGGGAGCATTTTCCGCCCACTGTTGTAAAGTGGTTTGATGTGTTTGTACCTGAGCGAGAATTTCTACTTGCTCAATTTCTAGCTGTGTGGGAAATAGCGCCAAGTGTGTTAGGGCAGCATAGAAAGGGAAAATGGGAAAATAAACACTTCCCGATACTGCCATCAAATACGACTTAACTTGGGTAAGGTGGTATATGGCAGCCGAATAATTGCCAAACGAGTAAGCAAGAAGTAGTTTGTTGATGTAGATAAAAGCTAGCGCTGTGAATTCATTGTTCTGATAGCGCTTAGGAATAATTACAGTTTCATCGTATGCAGTTCCTATTAAGCAATCCGGTTGACTCACACATTCCGTCAAGTTCTGCACCGTCTGCCGCATCATATCCAAATAATCCTGAGCAGAATATTGCTTCACTATATCTAAGGCAGTGCTGTAATCTGCTAGTTCGGCTCCCCAACGGTCTAGTTCTACCCCACCGAAAAAGTTGGCATAAAAGTAAATAGTTATGTTGTAGCCAGCGTATAGAAAATCGCCCGTTTCCATGCCCGCCCTGTAGCCATCTTTCAGCGTCGGTACCGTTGCCCAGAGAGCTTCTTGGTGATGCTGAATAAAGCAACTAAACACAAACAGAATCATGGACTTTAATTCGGGCACATTGAACCGATCGAGCAATGAAAGTGCCAATTTACCAAAGGCATAACCCGTTTCCACCTTTCCTAAAAAGGCACACAGAACCATCCCGTGCATCGCATAACCCACCGTCGATGCGGGTGCATTCCCAAAGGAGAGCGATAAACTCACCATCGTGGAGGTAACTAGGGGCAGCAAACCGGGCATTGCTTGAAAAATGGGTGCACATAACATTCTTAAGAGTTGCATAGCTGCCCGAGTCTGTGGATTTGTCATCAAAGGCAAGTCAACCAGTTGCTCGATTTGTCTGTCCTGAAGTTGGCTAGCCAGGGCTTGCAGCGCTTTACCAATCGTGGCTTTGTCAGGTTCGCTGGGGAGATCGATTCCCAGTAGTCGCAGGGCATCTCTACCCACTGCGATCGCTTCTAACACCTTGCTCTGGGCTGTCTGAGCGGCAATTTGAATTTCGTAAATTTTAATTTTGTCTAAAATCGTCTTAGCTTCTTGCAATACCAATGCTGCCATCTGTTCCATACCCTCAAAGTCAGCATTCAAATAGGCAGCTTCGGTAGCAGCAACATAGAGATTTAGGGTCAATTCATACTGAAGAAGCCAGCAGTTGGCTGTTAGTAGCTCAATCCCTGTTTGCAGATAGACCATTGCGGCTGCGTAGGCGGTAGAATTTCTGGCCTTACCTCCCGCTTCTAAGTTGAGTAGGGCTAAGGCTTCTCGTTCGCTTAATTGATTGATTAACTCAATTCCTTGATTTAAATGCCCCACAATATCAAAGAGTTTTTCTTCTCTTTCTATGTCCGAATATTTGTGTAGGAGTAACTGTCCAATTTTGAGATGAGTAGCTTTTTTTTTGTTTTCGGGTATTAGGGAATAAGCTGCTTGCTGGACGCGATCGTGCAGGAACTTATAAATTGGGTTAGCCACAGACTCAGTAGGGGATTGAGCATCTGTTTGAAGGAAGTTATAGCCTTCTTTGATCAGTATAATAAGTCCTTCTTGCAAGGCTTTCCAGAGTGCTGATTCCGTTTCTTCGGGTAATTCTTCGCTGACTATTGCCAATGTCTCTAAATCAAACTGTGCCCCAATGCAAGCCGCCAACTTGAGAACATTCTGAGTTTCTTTCGGCAACTTCTGCAATTGCGCCGCCATAAACTCCACCACATCCGAGGCGTGGGTAAGTCTAGCTTGAGCAATATCGCACTGCCACCCCCCTTTACTTCCCCCCTTAGTAAGGGGGGACACAGGGGGGTCAAAGATAATTTGACCATCTTCATACAGCGACTTGAGGAATTGAGTCGAGAAAAAGGGATTACCTTGGGTTTTTTGATAAACCAATTCTGTCAAGGGCCCGGCCAAAGATAAATCGCAAATCAGCGTATCTGCTACCAACTGATTGAGATCTGCTAAACTCAACGGTTGCAGGGTAATCGTATTCACCACTGCCCCAGACTTCACAATCTCATCCACAGTCAACATAAACGGATGAGTCGGTGATACCTCATTATCCCGATAAGCACCCAATACTAACAGATGGCCCGTATCTTCCATCAACAGTTGTAATAACTTCAAAGATGCGGAATCTGCCCACTGCAAATCGTCCAAAAATATCACTAATGGATGTTCGGCGGTGGTAAATACTTGCACAAATTTCTGCATCAGCAGATTGAAGCGATTTTGGGCGGCACTCCCGGACAATTCTAGTGCAGGACTTTGAGCGCCAATGATGTGTTCTAATTCAGGAATTACGTCAATCAAGACTTGCCCACTCTCGCCTACTGCGGTGAGAATCATGGTTTTCCATCTGTGTAACTGAGCGTCACTTTCTGATAATAATTGCCCCATCAATTCCCGAAATGCTTGCACAAATGCACTAAAGGGAATATTGCGTTGAAATTGGTCGTATTTGCCTTTGATAAAATAGCCACGCTGTCGGGCGATCGGCTTGTGAACTTCGTTCACTACTGCGGTTTTACCAATCCCAGAAAATCCAGCTACTAGCATCATTTCACTGCCGGATAAATGCGATCCCCCCCCGCCCTGGGCGGGCACGGGGGCACCGCCCCTACTAAGGGAGTCACATGAAGCCCCATTTATTAAGGGGGGCTGGGGCGATCGTCTTGATGCAATCCGTTCAAAAGCAGCTAATAGATTATCAACTTCACTTTCCCGGCCGTATAACTTTTCGGGTATCAGGAAACGGTCTGTAATATCTCGCTTTCCCAAGTCAAATTCTTCTATGCTATCGGTTTGTTGTAATTGAAGCAGACACATTTCTAAATCATGCTTTAGCCCCCCGGCTGTTTGATAGCGGTTTTCTGCGTTCTTCGCCATCAGTTTACTGACAAGTTGAGACACAATTAGGGGAATTTTTGGCTCTATTTCGTGCGGAGGAACTGGCTGTCTAGCAATGTGGCAGTGAACAAGTTCTAAAGTATCTTCAGTCTCGAAAGGTAGTTTTCCTGTCAACAATTCGTAGAAGGTGACACCGAGGGAGTAAAAGTCAGTACGGTAATCGAGAGTGCGATTCATTCTCCCCGTTTGTTCTGGTGAAATATACGCTAATGTGCCTTCTAAAATGTTGGGGTTTTTCAGGGTGGGCGTTTCTCGCGTTAGCTGAGTGGATATGCCAAAATCAATAATTTTTAATTGTTCTGTTTCCGGGTTGTAAACAATATTTGAGGGATTAATATCTTTGTGGATGATGTTGGCGCTGTGAATTTGCCCTAAAATTTCAGTTGTGGCGATCGCAATTTGTAAAAATTCTTCAAGAGTAAAGGATCGCTGCTGCATCCAAATTGTCAAGGATTCCCCGCCAAAGTCCTCAACAAACATCACGAGGCTATTTTGGTATTTTTGCAAGTCATAGACTCGCACGACTCCCGCCTCTTTCAACTCTTGGGTGATGCGGTATTCGGTGCGGTAGCGCACCAATTCTTGAGGTGTGGGGTAGCTTTCTTTGAGGAGTTTGAGGATAATTGGCTCTTTATCTGCTTCCCGAATGGCCCGGTAAACCAGAGAGTTGGCGCTTTCATAGAGAAGTGTCTGGACGGCAACGCCTGGAATCGAGAGCATATTGGTTTTTTTTGCTAAAAATTAAAGCTAACTCAAAACGCACCAGCTTTCTGTATACAATAGCGCGTTAGAAACGAAAAATTTTTGTTTTTGTAACAAATGTTTAGTTTTTCCGGTAGCACCCTGCAAATACTTTGTGGTAGCCCCGATCGCGATCGCCTAGTTTGTAGAGTGTCTCAACAGTCGATCGCACTTTTGGTGTAATTTTCAGGTATAGCAACCGCTTAATGTAAATTGTGTAGCCTGTCTTTGATTTTTGTGCGAGTCAACAATGCAGACTCACAGCGTTCCCAGTAAATTTTAGCAACGCGATCGCCCTGATTCTGACGCCAACACTCGGAAAACAGTCGCGCCGCTTCAAATAACTTCCCTTCCGAGTAAAGTGCCCTAGCTTCTGCAAACAATTCCAGCGTAGCTAACTTCGCCTGTTTAATTTCTGGTGAATCTGCATCAAACACCTCATAAATCGTCACAGCTTCAGATTTTCCCTTGACTTTTACCGTATCGAGAGTGCGGATTGCGTACTGGGAAGGATTTTTCAGGCGCCCATAAGTGGGCTGCGTAATTAACAGCGACACCCCATAATTTTTTGTCAAACTTTCCACACGAGAAGCTAAATTCACCGCATCGCTGATGACCGTCCCGTCCATGCGATTTGGTCCTCCCACAGTTCCCAGCATCAAAGAACCCGTATTAATCCCAATCCCAATCTGAATCGGCGCATAGCCCGAATTAGCGCGGTTTTGAGTGTATTCAGCGAGACGGTGCAGCATAGCAATTCCCGCTTTCACCGCATTATCCGCCTCGCCGCTAAACAGCGCCATAATCGCATCGCCAATATATTTGTCGATAAACCCGTGATTTTCATTAATGACTGGTTCCATGCGAGAAAGATAAGAATTTATAAATTTGAAATTATCCTCCGGCGTCATAGTTTCCGAAAGCGTGGTGAAGTCGCGAATGTCGGAAAACAACACCGACATTTCTAACTGCACTTGGTCGCCCAATTCCACATCAATAATGCTTGATTTCTCTAAAAACTGGAGGAATTGATGGGGAATAAATCGCTCATAAGCTTTGTTGAGTTGAGCCAGCCTGCTTTCATTTTCGCGTACTTCTGTATAAAGCTTAGAATTTTGAATCGAGATAGCTGCTTGTCCAGATAATACTTTTAATAGTTCCACTCTTTCAGGGGTAAAAGCTCCCGCTGTCAGATTATTTTCTAAGTAAACAATACTAATGATTTGAGATTGGTTAATCAGTGGCACACATAAAATTGATTTGGGCTGATGCTTTCGGATGTGGGCGTCGTTGGTAAATTGTCCCGATCGCGCAGCATCATCTAGTACCACGCTTTCTTGAGTGCGACTCACATAATTGACAATTGCGGAAGAAAGTTCTTGACAGGTTTCAACGGGGATTGACTGCAACACAGTGACGAGTTCGTCATTGATGGTTCCTTCAGCTTCAATGAACAGTTGTCCCTGGCTTAACAAAATTAGATAGCCTCGTTGCGCCCCTGCATTTTCCATCAAAATTTTCATCAAGCTAGACAGTAGCTTATCTAGCATAATTTCTCCAGAAATCGCCTGAGAAGCCTTCATGACTGCGGCAATATCTAGGTGATTTCCCGAACCAGTCGTTGTCATTGCTACGGTAGTTTGAGTGTTTTTCCTTCCCGGTTGAGTTACCGCGAATAAGTGAGGATATCGCGTTTCTAAATCCGTTACCTTAGCAGTGGCTCCCCATTCAACATAACAATAATACGCCTCAAATATGTAGGCTTGAGCAACTTTTGTTTTGCCCCATTCCGAGTAGAATTTGGCTGCTAGTTCGTTGGCCAGGGCTTCGTCATTAACATATTTGTTTTCTTTGGCTCCCGAAATTGCGCGATCGTACATTTCAATCGCCTCAGCTTTATTGCCCAAAACTCGATAGCGTTCTGCTTCCACTAAATACCATTTATGCAGATAATTCATCGGAGCATTTTGCGCCCACTGTTGCAGCGTGCTTTGATGGGTTTCCACTAAGCCAAGAATTTCAGTTTGCTCAATTGCTGGCTGTGTGGGAAAAAGTGCCAGGTGCGTCAGGGCAGCATAAAAATGAAAAATGGGAACAAAAGCCGATCCAGATACTCCCATCAAATACTGTTTGACTTGGGAAATATGGTCTAGGGCAGCCGTATAATTGCCATAGCAGTAAGCAAGCAGCAGTTTGAAGATGCAGGCACAGGCGATCGCCGTAAATTCATTATCCTGATAGTGCTTGGGAATCATCACCGTTTCATCGTAGGCAGAGCCTATTAACAAATCCGGCCGAGTATGGGTGTCCCTCAAGTTTTGCACCGTCTGCTGAATCATATCCAAATAAATCTGAGCAGAATATTGTTTCAACTGCGCCATGACAGCCCTGTAACCTGCTATTTCTTGTTCCCAAGTGTCTAGTTCTACACCAGCGAATAAATGAGTATAAAAGCAAATATATATGTTGTAGCCAGCATCTACAAAGTCGCCGGTTTCCATACCAAACCTATAGCCCTCTTTCAGCGTCGGTATCGTTGCCAAAAGAGATTCTTGGCGATGCTGAATCCAGCCACCAAACAAAAGTAGAACTGTGGACTTTAATTCGGGTACATTCAACCTATCCAGCAATGAAAGTGCCAATTGCCCAAAGCCATAGCCCGTTTCCACCTCTTGTAAAAAGGCACAGAAAACCATCCCGTGCATCGCATAACCCACCGTCGATGGGGGCGCATTTCCAAAGGAGAGTGATAAACTCACCATCGTGGAGCTCAGCAGGGGCAGCAAACCGGGCATTCCCTGGAAAATGGGTGGAAACAACATACCAGACAATTGCATAGCTGCCTGAGTCTGTGGATTTGTCATCACAGGTAGATCAACCAATTCCTCAATCTTTCTGCCGCCGAGGAGAGCCGCAAGGGCTTGTAGCGCTTTGCCAATCTTGGCTTCATCAGGTTCGGCAGGGAGTTCAATCCCCAATTGTAAGAGTGCCTCTCTTGCTACTGCGATCGTTTCTAACACCTTGCTCTGAGCTGTCTGAGCGGCAATTTTAATTTCGTAAATTTTAACTCGATCTAAAATTGTTTGAGCTTCTTGCAAAACCAGTGCTGCCATCTGTTCCATACCATCAAAGTCACCATTCAAATAGGCAATTTCAGCAGCAGCAACATAAAGATTTAGCGCCAATTCATATTGACTTTGCCAGCAGTTTGCTGTCAGTAACTCAATTCCCGTTTGTAGATAGATATTAGCCGCAGCGTAGGCGGTAGAATTTCTAGCTTTACGTCCAGCTTCTAAGTTGAGTAGGGCTAAGGCTGAGCGTTCACTTAATTGATTGATTAACTCAATTCCTTGATTTAAATGCCCCACAATATCAAATATTTTTTCTTCGATTTCTATCTCAGAAGAACTTTGTAGCACTAACTGTCCTATTTTCAGATGAGTGGCTTGTTTTTGCTCGTCGGGAATCAATGAATAAGCCGCTTGCTGGACGCGATCGTGCAGAAACTTATAAGTGGGATTAGCAACAGACTGATTTGGGGATTGAGCATCTGCTTGAATGAAGTTATAGCCTTCTGAAAGCACTAAAATGAGTCCTTCTTGCAAGGCTTTCCACAGCGTTGATTCCGTTTGTTCTGGTAATTCTTCGCTGACTATTGCCAATGTCTCTAAATCAAACTGCGCCCCAATGCAAGCCGCCAGTTTGAGGGCATCCTGAGTTTCGGCAGGCAACTTTTGCAATTGCGCCGCCATAAACTCCACCACATCCGAGGCGTCGGCAAATTTAACTTGATTAATATCGCACTGCCACCCCCCTTGTACCCCCCTCTGTCCCCCCTTGGTAAGGGGGGATGAAAGGGGGGTGGGGGATTGAGGAGGGTTAAAAATAATTTGACCATCTTCATGCAACGCTTTGAGGAATTGAGTCGAGAAAAATGGATTTCCTTGAGTTTTTTGATAAACCAATTCTGTCAGGGGCCCGGCTAAAGATAAATCGCAAATCAGCGTATCTGCTACCAACTGATTTAGATCTGCTAAACTCAACGGTTGCAGGGTAATCGTATTCACCACTGCCCCAGACTTCACAATCTCATCCACAGTCAACATAAACGGATGAGCCGGTGATACCTCATTATCCCGATAAGCACCCAATACTAACAGATGGCCCGTATCTTCCATCAACAGTTGTAATAACTTCAAAGATGCGGAATCTGCCCACTGCAAATCGTCCAGAAACATCACTAAGGGATGTTCGGCGGTGGTAAATACTTGCACAAATTTCTGCATCAGCAGATTGAAGCGATTTTGGGCGGCACTCCCGGACAATTCTAGTGCAGGAGGTTGAGCGCCAATGATGTGTTCTAATTCAGGAATTACGTCAATCAAGACTTGCCCACTCTCGCCTACTGCGGTGAGAATCATGGTTTTCCATCTGTGTAACTGAGCGTCACTTTCTGATAATAATTGCCCCATCAATTCCCGAAATGCTTGCACAAATGCACTAAAGGGAATATTGCGTTGAAATTGGTCGTATTTGCCTTTGATAAAATAGCCACGCTGTCGGGCGATCGGCTTGTGAACTTCATTAACTACTGCGGTTTTACCAATCCCAGAAAAGCCAGCTACTAGCATCATTTCGGCACTAGCATTACGAACTCTTTCAAAGGCTTTTAATAAATTATCAACTTCAGTTTCTCTGCCGTATAACTTTTCGGGAATCAGGAAATGGTCTGTAAGATCCAGCGTTCCCAAGTCAAATTCTTCTATGCTATCGGTTTCTTGTAATTGAACCAGACAGATTTCTAAGTCCTGCTTAAGACCCAATGCAGTTTGATAGCGATTTTCCGCATTTTTTGCCATCAGCTTGCTGACAATTTGCGAGAGAATTAGGGGAATTTGTGGATCGATTTCGTGCGGGGAAACTGGTTGTCTGGCAATGTGGCAGTGAACTAGCTCTAAAGCGTCTTCTGTTTCAAAAGGGAGTTTTCCTGTCAGCAATTCGTAGAAGGTGACACCGAGTGAGTAAAAGTCAGTGCGGTAATCGATAGAGCGATTCATCCTACCAGTTTGTTCCGGCGAGATGTAAGCGAGGGTTCCTTCTAAAATGTTGGGGTTTTTCAGGGTTGGCATTTCTCGCGTTAGCTGAGTGGAAATGCCAAAGTCGATAATTTTGAGCTGTCCGGTCGCTGGATTGAATACTATATTAGAAGGGTTAATATCTTTGTGTATAATATTGGTGCTGTGAATTTGCCCTAAAGTTTCAGTGGCAGCGATCGCAATTTGCAGAAATTCCTTGAGGCTAAACTTTCGCTGCTGCATCCATATTTTCAAGGATTCCCCGCCAAAGTCCTCCACAAAAATCACCAGGCTGTTTTGGTATTTTTGCAAGTCATAAACTTGCACGACTCCCGCCTCTTTCAGCTCTCGGGTGATACGGTATTCGGTGCGGTAGCGTAGCAATTCTTGAGGTGTCGGGTAGCTCTCTTTGAGAAGTTTGAGGATGAGCGGTTGGCGATCCGCTTCCCGAAGGGCCCGGTAAACCAGAGAGTTAGCACTTTCGTAAAGCAGCTTCTGGACGGCAATGCCTGGAATGGAGAGCATATTTATTTTTCTTGTAATAATTAACGCGAAGTCAAAACACACCGGGTTCGTTGTATCGAGAATAGCGCTTTAGAAAGGAACAAATTATGTTTTTATAACACACTCTTAGTTTTTCGGCAGCGAAGTGGCTTTCAGGTTGTCTGGCATAGTAAGGGTAAGGAGTTATCATGCGACGTACCTAAGCCTTGTTAATTCTCAACTCCATGAATTGTCACCGTTTCGGTTATCCAAACATCGTTAAAAATTGTCCCACCCCCAGCGCTAAGCAAAATTTTGAATGTATATATTGTCACAGGCAGTTTGTTTAAAACCCCAGACATCAAAGGATTTCAGAAGAAACAAAAAATTGAGCGATCGGCTTTTATTAGAAAAAATATCTTGAGTGGCGATTGTCAAATTCACGAGGGTGTCCCCCCGCTGGTTCCAATACTTGTTTTTCAACAATTAGCATGAGTCCCCCGGAAAGTTCAAGTAAAGTCAAAAAAACCAGGCAAGCTAACGATCCAATGTGATGAAATGTAGTCGTTTTTAGGAAATAAGGGGAACAAGCACTGGAAAGAGCGGGCCAATTGATGCCTTAAGCAAAGAAATTCTAGGGGTGTATATAGGAAGTCGAGTTGAAATGGGTGCTAAAGGTTTTTGGGATTCCCTCCCAGTAGTGGACAGACAATGTGCCGTCTATTATACAGATTTTTGGGCAGGCTCAAAAAAAAATCCCCAGCGACACAAATCTCTGGGGGAAGATACTGGCAAAACTTCTGATATGGAAAGATTCAATAACACCCTTCAGCAAAGGATATCTCGTTTGGCAAGAAAGACTTTGTTTTCATCTATCTATAAAGATATCCAATCATGTGAGTATCTTCTGGTATTTTATCCATGATTACAAAGTTTCTTTACCCCTAAAAATGTTTAGGATTTTTCGTTGGTATGCAGGACTAAGCTGTTCGGCATTTAAAGGGCTTGCGTAAGGTGCGTCAGCATCTAAGGTTTTCCGTTTCAGCGTAAGGGTTCTAGCTGACGCACCCTACTAGCCTCGTTACTGGTTTAAATGCTCCACAGCTTACCAGACTTTGTTCTCATGATTTTGGAGAGTCATTGATCTACTTCCGCTTACCCTTCCCGGCTACAAACTCCCGCAGCCGAAGTAAACTAGCAGTTTGCCCCAAATTCAGAGGCAGCAGCGAAACTCCTTCCAACCGAGACTGCACCCAACCATCGCCCCAATACCACTCGTGAAATCCGTCAATTCCCTGACTCAATAACAGCCGCAGACAATTGTGCTCAACAATATCAACGTGATGCTGAACTGCCACGGGGCCTAGCCAACTTGTAAAGGTCAAACCTTGAGCAAATTCTTCTGGCAAACCGCTAGACAACTGCTGCGGCCACAGCCACTGCTGCAATTGACTCGGACGCAACAAGCTGTCTCTAATCGCTGTTTCGGAAGCTTCAAGCTCAATCCGCAGGTTGCTTTGTTGAAAATTACCGAGCATAAGAATTTTAGATATAACTGCAAGTAACTTTAATGTAACTTATTGGACTGCTTCTAAGTAAAATGTTGCACCATTCGGGTAAAGTAGGGGCGGGTTCACCAACCATCTCTAACTCTCACCAACAATTAAAATAAACCCGCCCCACCCCACTAAAAACCCCCAATTGACATTGGTGCAACATCTCAGTTCTCACCGAGTATCCCGATCGAACATCATATCAAGTCCGGTTGATTAACCGCGATCGGCGAGGTCGGGGCGGGTTTACGAGATTATTAGTTTTAGGCACTGATGGTTGGCGAACCCGCCCCTACAGTGGTTTGACGGAGGGTGCAAAATGTTCGATCGCACATCACCGTCCATCCACCTTCATCTACACTGAAAGATTTAAGATATTCGATCGCACCTACTGCCGGAAACCCGATTTTCGTATCGAACTGTTAAGCTCTGTTTCATTTCATTGAAATCTCCCCTGCTTCACCCCACCGCATCCAAACTCCGTGATACCATCACACCTGAGTAATGCCTATAGAAAAAAACTGGAGAGAAAAGCTTTGACACTAAGGGTTGCAGTAGTAGGTTCAGGCCCTGCGGGTTCTTCCGCCGCCGAAACATTGGTAAAAGCAGGCATCGAAACATACCTATTCGAGCGTAAATTAGACAACGCCAAACCCTGCGGTGGGGCGATTCCCCTGTGCATGGTCAGCGAATTTGACTTGCCGCAAAGTATTATTGACCGCCAAGTCAGAAAAATGAAAATGATCTCCCCCTCCAACGTCGAGGTGGACATCAATATTGAAAACGCCCACGAATACATCGGTATGTGCCGCCGCGAAGTGCTCGATGGCTTCATGCGCGATCGCGCCGCTTCCTTGGGTGCAAAACTAATTAACGGCACCGTTCACAAATTAGAAATTCCCGGCAATAATACAGACCCCTATACTCTCCACTATGCCGACCACTCCGACGGCAGTGCAATGGGAATTCAGAAAACTCTGAAGGTGGATTTGGTAATCGGGGCTGACGGCGCCAACTCCCGCGTAGCAAAGGCGATCGACGCTGGCGACTACAATTATGCGATCGCCTTCCAAGAGCGCATCCGCCTGCCGGAAGATAAAATGGCTTACTACCACGACTTAGCCGAAATGTACGTCGGCGATGACGTATCTACCGACTTCTACGCTTGGGTGTTCCCCAAATACGACCACGTAGCCGTCGGCACCGGCACGATGAAAGTCAATCAAGCCAGTATCAAAAAGCTGCAAGCAGGCATCCGCGCCCGCGCTGCCAAAAAACTGATGGGCGGTGAGATTATTAAAGTGGAAGCTCACCCCATCCCGGAACATCCGCGTCCCCGCCGGGTTGTCGGCCGAGTTGCTCTCGTAGGCGATGCTGCAGGTTACGTTACCAAGTCTTCTGGCGAAGGTATCTATTTTGCCGCCAAGTCTGGCCGGATGTGCGCCGAAACTATTGTGGAGATTTCCAATAAAGGCGCGCGCATTCCGACTGAAGAGGAAATTAAGATTTACCTGAAGCGGTGGGATAAAGCCTACGGCATTACTTACAAAGTTCTTGACATTTTGCAGCGCGTGTTCTACCGTTCCGACGCTACCCGCGAAGCTTTTGTGGAAATGTGTGCCGATCGCGATGTGCAGAAACTCACATTCGATAGTTACTTGTATAAAACAGTGGTACCCGCTAATCCTTTCGTGCAGATGAAGATTACCGCGAAAACCATTGGTAGTCTGTTGCGCGGGAATGCTTTAGCGCCTTAATTCCCTGCGGATAAACGCACTTTGTATAAAAAAGCGGGCAGTCACAAAACTGCTCGCTTTTTTTTCGATCTAAGATAATGAACTGTCAAAATTCACAGGCGAGACGCCGGTGCCACGTGTGCTAAGGAAGAGGGAGAAGAAGAATTGTTAGTTCAAGTTCAACTGCACTAAGGTATCGGGGGCGAGGAAGTGGGAAATGTGATAAGCCCGCTCTTCTGTTTTTAGCAGGATTTTTTCGTAGAGGTAGCGCGTAGCTCGATCGCCCAAACTTTCTGCTTGTCCTGCTTGACGGCGCAGCAAACCGAGGATAGCTTGCTCCGCAATTAAATCGTGTTCGAGCATTTGGCGGCAGGAATATACGCCGTCGGCTTCAGGCTCGAAACAGCACAACTCAGCTAACTTGCTAAAGCTAGCTGCTGGTATGCCGCCCAACCCGTTTAACCGTTCGCCCAACTCGTGGACGCTATCTTGAGCTTCTCCGTAGCTTTCTTCAAAGAATTTGTGCAAGGAGTAGAATTCTGCCCCTTCCACCACAAAATGATGTTTTTGATATTGCAGGTATAGAGCCTGAAAACTGGCCAGCAGCGCGTTCATTCCTTCACAAATCGGTGCTGTGACTGAATGTTCCAGTAGAACTGGGTTTTCGGCTATGTGGCCAAACGGTCTTAATGCACTCTGAGTCTCAGCCATGTGTGTTCTCCTCTCAATAGGCAGTTTTGTTGCCAATAGAGTCAGTCTAGCACCGTAAATTTACCAGTCAAGCAGAGTCTGCCTCAATAGTAGAAGATTTTATAGAGTAGGAATTTTTTTTTGTAAACCTATTGAGAATTATTAGCAGTTGGGTTATGCTTGAACAAGATCCTCGTTCTGAACGCTTCCTGAAAAGGGGGCGAACCTTCTGAAGGCAGAAGGCAGAAGGCAAAAGGCAGAATTTTTCAGGAAGGGCTTTTGATAATCCTTGATGTTCTGCTGAAATCTGGCTTTTAACTTCTACCCGCTACCAGTCAGGGTAAAAATTAATGCAAATTATTACTGTTGTTAAAAAATGAATCCAGCAGATCCAGAATTAGAAGTTTGTGACATTGTGCAAGTTAGTTGGCTAGATAGGTGGCAAGTTTACAAACGCTTGCAAGAACTAGAAATTCCCTGCTGGTGTGCGGTTGACCAACCTTTGCGGGCAAAAGTCAACACTGTTAAACAAGCGGCTCAGTTAATGAGCGTGTTGAGGCAAGTCAGTGCCCCTCGGTACGAACTGGTGCAGTGGCTGGAATACTGCTGGCAAAGGGGCTAAAGGTAGAAGGAAGTTCGGCAACGAGCAATGTAGAAGATGTAACGGATGTAACGGATTTAAAGGAGTTATAACAATGTATAAGTCTGGCAAGCAAGTTTCTGAATTCAGTTTAGAGGGAGAAATCCTCGGCCTGATTATTGAAGATGGCTGTAAACTTAAATATTTGCGAATTAGTAGCGATCGCGGAGTAGAATATCTTGTTAAACTTTGCAAGGAATTGCGGTCATTTCTGTCGCCTATTTTGACACCGGGGTTGAGAGTTCAAGTTGTAGGTGAGAAAGAACTCAATTTGAAAAACGGTAAAATAAAACTTAAAGCTCGCAGCCTCAAGCTGGCTCAAGGTCAAAATGATCGATCGCACGAACACCTTGACTCCACCAATGTACCTATTGGGTTATTGACATCGGACGATCGCGCGATCGGCAAAACCCAAGTAACCTCTCCCACAGCAGCTCAAACTGTAAAAGCTCCGGCAAAAACCCAAACCAAAATATTAGTATGTCAAAAATCAGACTGCCAGAAGCGGGGCGCTGGAGGAGTCTGTAAAGCTTTAGAAAATGCTTTGAATGCGCGCGGTTTAGAAGACAAAGTGACAGTACAGGGAACCGGATGTCTCAAACAGTGTAAAGCCGGCCCAAATATAGTGGTGATGCCGGACAAAACTCGCTACAGCCGCATTGCACCGGCAGAAGTTCCAGCAATTATTGACAAACATTGTGCAGTTGTTAAAGCTTAGGGATCGCCCGGATGCCGAAACAGTGCGTTAGAGATCGGGAAAAATTATTTTGATAGGACTCTGGGCGAAAAACTTACAGGCGCATCTTACGCCTGAATGTGAGTTCTGGTTGTAGTTCGATCGCGCCACTCGATTCAGAGGTTATTGTCCGAAAAAACCGGAAAAATGCCAAAACTATCACTTAGGGGCTTCCTTCTGTAGAATCTCTAAGGATAGACTGTATCTGAGACCCTGTGAGTATTGGGATAAAAAGCCATGTCAGAAGCTGATCTTCGAGCCCATCAGCACCAACCGCACCCTGCTGTTCCATCCGATACCGAACCATTGCATTCAGATTTTGCTGCTACTGGGGGTTTTGAGCCGATCGCCCCCGATGAGACAGACACTCCCGCAACCGTTCCCCAACAGCCAGAAGAAGACTGGCAAACAGTAGATTTTCCCAACGCCATCAGCGTAGATGCAATTCCCACAAAACCGGAAACAAAAAATTCGCAATCTCCGACACAGCCGACTGAGGCGGGCTCGCCCCCGATTTCAGACAATCTAAAAAATATGCTTGGGAATGCCGAACAGGCCAAGGGCAAAGGATCGACCCCAGTCACCCTTATGCAAGCGCTGCACGAATGCAACCGCGACCTTTTACAGCGCATCGCCCAGCTAGAAACAGCTCTCGAAGAGTCCCAAAAAACCTTGCAGAATCGCGAAACTTTGCTAGAACAGCGGACTGCAGAACTCGAAAATGCTCAAGAACAATTGACGCGGCTGTTTGGCAAAGTGGAAGTTTCCCATCAAACCCTCCAAAGTCAAGAAATTTTAGTCGAAAGTTTAAGAAATCAGTTGGCAACCAGCCAAGTCAGGCTAGCGACTGTTGAGCGAGAATGTGCGTCTACTGTGCAGCGCTACAACGAACAGTTACACCAGTTAGTAGCCACAGAAAATATTTGCAGGGAATTGCGAGCCCGCTTGCAGCGCCAGCAGCGCCACACTCTGCAATTCAAAGCTGCCTTGGAAAGAAGTTTGGACAGGCCGCAGGTAAAGTCGCCAAGGATGGAGCCGCCTGACAATAATCTCGACACCGCCAGCGCACAATTAGAATCTTTGCTCGCGGCGGTCAAAAGCTCTCAGATGCCGGTGCCGCCAGCCTTCAACGCTTCCCCTGTCCAACCTTGGTCGGAATCAGAAGAGCTTCCAGAGGTAGCTGCTGCTGTTGAGGCGATCGAGCCTGAATCCCCAGCCCCTCTAGAACTCAACAAATTAGCCGAAGTATCCGGCATTCAATTGCACAAGAGCGAAACCTACCAACCTGATGAGCCGGCACCTGAGTTGGCCGAACCGGTTGCGGAACCTGAACTACCGATGGCTGAGTCTGAACCGGAAACTGCTACCAAAGAGGAGGCTCAAGAATTGGCTAGGGCTTTTCAAATTTTGAACTCTGTTGAAACCTTTGGCATTCAAGAAGTGCGATCGAGTGTGGCAAAACCTACAGCAGTCGCCCAACCAGACTGGCTGAGTTTGATTGCCAGTCCGCTGCGGGCTTCTAAAAAACGTCGATCGCTAGCTGAAATTGAATTGCCGAGTTTTCGATAGCGAACTGAAGTTGCTAGTTTTGAGTTAAAAGTCAAAACTCAACACTCTTTTCTCCCCTTTCCCATGCCATAGGTGAGAGCATAGCTGGTAGCCAACAGCCACAGCCAAACACCCGGATACCGGGGTTCCAACCAAGGTTGTACCCTGCGGGCGAAACTGGGAAGCCATCCGAATAGCAAACTGGCCAAAGCCAGCAGAGTAAAATTCAAGTAACTTCCCAGCCAGCGCCAAATATCCCCCAAGGTGACAAAATCTAAAATCCACAAAAGGAGAGAAGGGTTTTTTCCGGCTGCTTCGATCGCCAGTCGATTGAAAGTTAGCCAGTCGGTTCTATCTTTAATAAAAGTTTCGGCGACGGCGAGTTTTTGTGCTGCCAAAATACCGAAAAAGGTATTGAGCATTGAATTAATTCTTTGGGGTGGCAAACTGCTGCCGGTAGGAACCATCATGCCTTTAGAAAATAGCCAAGTTACTGAAATATTGCTCTGGTAGGCGCGAATTTGGTTTAAGTGATTTGCCGTCAACAAATTGTGCTTTAATGCTGTATCCAACAGGTCTGTTAAGCGGAAAAGATTGCGGACAAGAGAGCCGAAGCCTGTGAAAACGAGGGGAGATTGCAAGGATGCTGCGTCGCCGATCGAGACTAGGCGATCGATCGCCACGGAGCGATCGCTGCTGTTGCTGCTAAAATGCCCAGGAATATAACCAAAGGTCGGTTTTTTCCAAACCAATTTATCGACATCGCAGCGGCGGTATTCCGGCAAAATTGCGAAAAAATCTTCGTACATTTCCAGCAAAGAACCGGGATTCTCTGGATGTACTTGGTGGTAGTGAAATAGATAAACTGTCAGTTCTGTGCCGGCGCCGGGAAACAACTCCCAAATGAGCTGGCGTCCGCGGGAAATGTCCCCGTGAGTGTGGAGTACATCCCCGTAATCGGAATCCCATATTCCCGGCTCAAATCCTCCGTCGATGACTGCTCCCACTGTCGGACAAACGCTGTCAAAAGTCCGCCCTTCGTTCAATTGCCAAGCGATGGGAGAAGCCGACCCCATTGCATCCACCAGCAGCCGTCCTAATGCAGTGCGATCGGCTTTTGTCGGCAAGTGGCGGCCCTGAACTACTACTTTTTCTGCTTCAACATCTGCTCTGATAAACTCAGTTTCGTCCCAGATTTCTCCACCAGCTTCTGTTAGCTTAACTCCCGCTAAATTCAGCAATTTCTCTCCGTCCAAAGCTACATTGAGTACCTTTGGTGTGTGCAGAACAGGCGCTTTAGCCACGAACGGATTGTTAGCATCAAAAAACTTGTTGTAGCCATCTTTGTATTCTCTGGCAATCAAAGTTTCGATTTCTGCAGCAGTAAATAAACCCAAATCAATTAAGCTTTGAATTTCGTCCCGCGAAATATTCCACTCGCGATTCATCCGCCCGAAAGGCATTCGCTCAACTAGCAGCACCCGGTAGCCCAATCTCGCCATGACTGCGGCGTGAATCACTCCCAAGGCCCCGCCAATATAAATTAAGTCGTAAAAAGTATCGCCAGAATCAGACACCGAAACTGTACTTTTTACCTTCTTCTTAACATCGGTTACATCCGTTAAATCCGTTACAGAATCCGTTGCCGAACCCTCTTCCTTCAAAAACACTACTTGTTTTGGCGTTTGAGGATTGCGAGTGCCTTCGCGCCAACGCTGTTCCCACCAGTAGACGCGCTTGAGGTCATATTCGCCATTAGGCATTTTTTGGAAGTATTTGACGGTCAAGGGGTAATAGGGGGCAAGAGCCTCAAAAATTGACTGCTTGGAGAGGTCTATGACAGGGGGTTCCCGGTAGCGATCGGGAAACTTGTTTCTTACAGCAAGATTCAGAGCTTCCAGGAACTTTTTTTCTCCCGCAGGCGCCTCTTCTAGACGAAAGACTTTTAAATAAGTGGTGCGTTGCAGTGACCAGACAAAGGTGGAAAGTTCTGTCGATCGCCAATTTTGGTTTCCTGAATTGGTGTCAGCCAAGGCGGGTTTTGGATTGGCATTTTGAGTTCCAGACTTCTGAACCTCGGCTGTTGTGGCTGGTGAAAGCAGGCGAAAGCCGTCAGCAGTAATAATTTTTTCTCCCATTCCGGGATCGAATTCGTGCTGCAACCAAGTGCAGACTGCTGCTGTATCCGGTGTCGGAACTTCTAGATAAAGAATTTCTTGCATGATTAGGCTCTCAATTCTGAATAAATTAATAAAGATGGGGGAGTTGACAAGGGAGCAAAGTAGGCTATACTCCCGAATACTTATTTAGTTTTAAATAAGTTTACAGTGTTCTCAGATTTTTAGCTGATTCGCCGGAAGCCCCACAGCGGCTGAACATCTACTCCCTTCGGTATGCACTCCTATGAATTATCCCATTCCTACGAATCCTCAAGAAATGATTGCTTTGCGGCAGCAGCCGCTGAATGAAGAATTGGTGGCGTCGGCGATCGCGGGTGTGATTCAAATAGCTCGATCGCGATCTCAGTCTTTGGATGAATTGAAGGCTGAGGTACTAGCCGACGACAATCTGCTCGATTTTGCTCAGAGGCTATGGCTGAGCGACATTGTGGCTCAAGCTTGGAACAATTTGCCTGATTACTAGACTGCTGCTAAAAGATCTACTTCATTAGAGGTGAACTTAAAATGGTACAAACAAGATTAAAATCCTTAACTTTAGAAGAGTTTCTCCAACTACCCGAAACCAAACCGGCCAGCGAATACATTGATAATCAAATTATTCAGAAGCCAATGCCACAAGGGAAACACAGTGCGACTCAATGTGAACTAATTATTTTCATTAACACTATATTAAAACCAAAAAAAGTTGCACGAGCATTTCCTGAACTCCGGTGTACCTTTGGCGGAAGGTCAACAGTGCCTGATGTTTCAGTATTTGTCTGGAACAGAATTCCCGCCGATGATAACGGCGAAATTGCTAATGTCTTTCCCATAGCTCCTGATTGGACAATTGAGATTTTGTCGCCTGACCAAAGTCAAACTAAAGTTACTAAAAATATTCTGCACTGCTTAAATCATCAAACTCAAATGGGCTGGCTGATCGATCCCGACGAACAATGCGTTTTTGTTTATGTTCCCCAGCAACAGACAGCAGTATTTGATGAACCCGAAATGCTGCTACCTGTGCCGTCCTTCGCTAGCGAACTGCGGTTGAGTGTCGGAGAATTATTTGGCTGGCTGCTGAAATAATCTTCGGAAGAATGTCCTATTTTTAATATTTTTTACTTTTCCCTAGTGACAACAGTCAACAGTCAACAGTCAACAGTCAACGGACTAACGCAACTCAACTTCTCGCTTGACTTCTGTCAAAACTCGATCGCCTCGCATCAACCGGTATTCGGCCCGCCAAACTCCCGGAATCAGAGGAGAATTTGTACTGTTTCTTTTGCCGACATAACCCAACCAAGTACGGCTGGGGGCTTTAATTTCATTGGTCTGATCGGCGATGGTTGTGCCGTTGGGTGCAAATAATTTGTATTGTTCCCGATCGCCCTTGAGCACTCCGTAACTTTGCACCCAAAACAACAAAGCTGGACTGTTTACAGGGAGTTGAGTTTCGGAAAATTGTCCTTCCCAGACAGCGTTGATATCGGGCGGCTTATTGGCAAAACCAGCCCTAATTAAACCTGTGGAAATATAGTCTAGAGGCTTGTCCCAAATTGGATTGCGGGCGATGTTGCAGCCTACCTTCGCGTCGGGTCCGACAAAGGGATCTACGGCTTTGCCTTGATAGCGATAAGTTACGTGTACGTGGGGGAAAGATGCCATCCCAGAGTTTCCCACCATGCCCAAAACAGTGCCTTTTTCTACCTGCGTACCCGGTTTGACGGCAACGCTGCCTTGGCGGAGGTGGCAGTATTGGGCTTCCCAACCACCGCCGTGGTCAATTACCATGCCGTTGCCGCATTCTGTGCCTGCGAGATTGGCTTTTTCTGTATCGTTTTGTAAACGCCGATCGACCACACCATCTCGTGCTCGCAAAACTTTGCCTGCTGCGGAGGCAATAACTGGAACTCCTTTTGCCATTGCTTTGGCATCGGGAATGGCAAAATCTGTGCCGTCGTGGCCGTCGTAGGTTTGGCGCCCGCAGCCAAAATCGACGGCGGTGGGGCCGGGTTCTCGATCGAAATACAGCAATACAAAACAGTCTTTGCCGAGGGTACAGTCGATCGGCTGACCGAATTGCGGGTTGTTGGGCTTTTGGGCGACTGCGGAAGAAACGAGACGCTGGGCGATCGTGTTGGCTTCGGCGATCGGGGCACTTACTCCGCTGTTAGTAGCACAGCTAGAAAGACTTGTCAACCCCAAGGTCAACAAAATTGCAGAAATGTATTTTGTGGAGAGTATAGTCATTCGCCGATTGGATGTAAAAGCTGAGGTGGGTAGTGAAAAATCAATTAATCATTCAGAATAGAGTTGCTCAAGAATCTAGACGATGGGTAAGGCGTTTTCGTTTCCTATCTTTGTTGTATTATTTTGAGTTAGAAATTTTAAAATTTTAATTAGTTCAAGAATGGGTTCTAAAATTCGATCGCTCATTTCGATAATTCGGCTGGCCGGGCTTGCGGTTGCGGCTTTGGCGATGTGGGGATTTGCCACCATTGCCGAAGACGTGTTGGAAAAAGAAAGTTACGCTTTCGATACCTCTATTTTACTCGCTCTGAGGCAATTGCACACTCCCTTGCGCGATCAAATAATGCTGGGCTTTACCTTTTTGGGAGAGCCGAATTTGCTGCTAGTGATTTGTCTGACGTTGGGTATTGTTTTGCTAGCGCGCAATCACCGCTCGGAAGCTGCAACTATTGCGCTCGCGGCTGGTGGAGCCATCGGTTTAAATTTACTATTAAAAAAACTTTTTGCCCGCGATCGACCTCAACTTTGGGAGCGTGTTGTTAATGTCACATTTTACAGTTTTCCTAGCGGTCATGCAATGATTTCAATGGTTATTTACGGTTTGCTAGGATATTTTTTGGGTGTACGATTTCCCAAGCAGCGCTGGTCGATTTACAGTTTGACAGTTGTCTTAATTGCTGCTATTGGTTTGAGCCGGCTTTACCTAGGAGTTCATTGGCCTACCGATGTTATTGCTGGTTATACTGCTGGTTTGGTGTGGCTAATTACCTGTATTATCACTTTGGAAATATGGAAGGACTTGCGTTCTTTTACTAGGGCTTCTAAAGAGGAGTTTTTGTCACAGGAAAAAAATCAAGAATAATTTGAAATTTTCTACTCAAAACTGACTATTTGCTTCTGGGTAAAACACATGGCAATTCCTTTTTCGTAGTAAGCAGCCTCGTTAATGAAAATGGGATATACGGTTGATTTACCTTCATACAAGACCGACTTACCATCAAAGGTCAAAAACATCGGTTCGCCGGGATTTAGGGCTTGATAATCTCTGGATTGCAGATGAGGATGAATCATTGCCTGAATTTCTCTGTTCTCGTTTCTGGGATAGTCGATCGCCCCAATGGTGTGATAAATAGTCAGGGGATTCTTGACCGCAGGCACTGTGCCTTGATTGTAGGCTTCTACGCAGTCTAATATCGTACCGACAACTTGCTCAGTTTCCTGAAATAAAGACGCATCTAATACGCTTTGTGGCACTGCACCAACTTCCAGCGTCCCGCCTAATTCCGAAAGCGATCGCAGCACAGGACTATCATGATTCTTGGTTGTAGAAGTGAGTACCTTGATGCGGGGATACACAGAGGTTAAATAAGCTGCTAGTTGCAGGTTAAATGGATGATGGCTGGCGAGAATAAATGTTAGCCCCATGTTGGATGTGGTGCTGTGCAAATCGATAATTACGTTGGGATGATGTGTGTTTTTTGAGCTAAAAATGCCGTAGATTTCTTTCGCCCGCTGGGCTTCATAGCTGGAGAGATGGGGATTTTCTAAATCTTGCTTTCTAAAGCAGCGGTTGAGGTCGATATCGATGTAGCGTGTCCCGATTTCGCAAGCTTTGGGATTGGCTAGCAGGGTGATAGTTTCAAAAGTCGATCGCCCCATTAACTCTGGCGCGCGATCGAATTTCTTCACGAGGTAAATTCCTGTGAGTTCGTTTCCGTGGGTTCCTCCCACTATGACAACACGTTTAATTTGATTCATAAACAAATAATTTCCTATCCCAAGCCTGAGAGGTGAGAACCGAGGGAAAACCCAGAGGGGGCAATTGTTTGAGATAATGGAGAAGTCATAAAAAAGCGGGTGACTTTTGGAACGACCCCACAAAAAATGCTAAAGACATTATACCAAAAGTTATTAAGCATCCACTTGAGCGAGAGTCAACCACCCATCTTATAACTCTTAGTTCAGATGCTTCAAAGCCATCGACAACTCCGATGATCGAGATGAGCTAACATTTTTCCACAACCGATTCAATACAATAGTCGCGTCCGAAGTCTCCAGCTATTTCTTAATCTCCCCCAGCTTTCGACGCAGTGGCTGTGGTTTCCTATAACCCAAGCGGCTTTAAAGTCTGAATTTAGAGACCAAAGATTTAATATAGCACAACGGAGAAACAGTTCATAATTAACCTTAAAAACTAAAAAATATGTAGAATTTGCTCTCAACAGAACTCAATGGCGAGATCGAAATCTGCTGATAGTCACGATAATTTTTGGGAGTCAATCGATTTTAGATTTTAGATTTTAGATTAAAGAATTGACTTGCGCGAGATAAATGCTCTTTCTTGAGGATTTTCGATTTTCGATTTTGGATTGATTCCACGGATAAATCCGGGGGCTTGATACCACCTTTGAAATTCGTGGTCACGCTTTGCCAATATATTGGCAGTGAATGTCGAAATTGTCGAGGAGTTATTTCCCTGAAAAAAACTGGTAACGATCCCGATTTTGACACTTGAAAATCCTTATCCTGTCGTAGTAACCGGAGACCTAGAGTTTCATAGCGGGAAGCTCGCAAACTGTCTCATGACCGAAAGCATCCAGGATACAAGCCCCCGGATTCATCCGTGGAGAAATAAAAAACCTGTAAGCTGTTGCGGCATTTAAATTGTATGTCAAAAAATAATCAAACTATTGTGGGGAGTAGGGGCCCTAGCGTCCCGCCCGCCCTGAACCTACAATTTAAATGCGCGACAGCTTATCCGATAAACTTGCCCCCGAATTTATCCGTGGGGTCCATGCTTCAATCTAAAATCTAAAATCTAAAATCTAAAATCTAAAATCTAAAATCGATAGACTAAGGGTTAAGACCTAGCTTTGAATCAAGAAAAGAGTGTTTCGGTCGCGACTTATGACCAGTCTAGCCAGCTTTTTACAAAACAATAATTTAAATCGAAATAATCTCATTTATTCAAAGATATAGCAATCCTCGCATCATTTGTAAAAATATGTAGGGGTAGTGCTACCCCTACTCCCCGTGCCTACCCCAACCTGCATCGGGGCAACCACGGGGGGTTTGCCCCTACAAGAATTACACCAATCATTTAGGATTGCTATATAACCATTCATATATCTGCATTTGTTGTTGACTACAATTAAATTTATACTTAAAAAATTTTGATTCAAATAGTAATTAAAATTTAACATCAACTGATTTGTTTTCAATATTTAAGCAAAACTATAAACTTGCAATACTCCGGACAGTTTTTAAATAGGGATGCTTACGCAATAAAGCACAGAAGCGAAAAAACTGAGTGCTATCTGAACCCAAAATAAACAGAAAAAAAGGCACTCTTTTAGGTTAAGCTATAAAAACACACAAGCTCAACAGATTGCCTTATGAAGATTATTGAATCCATCTTACAACAACTGCCAGGAATTAGTCAACCCCAAAAGAAGTTTTTAATCACTTTATTCTCAACTATTTTGCTGGTCCTTTGGTTTGGTCAACTTCACGAATCTCAGTCGTTATAGTTATTTGAGCGAAAAAACCTACCGTCGTCACTTTCTCAAAAGCTTTAATTTTCCACAATTTAATCAATATTTCCTCGAAT
>NZ_JAUBOQ010000067.1:0-28576 GCF_036700325.1 Microcoleus sp. Z1_B2 | reverse complement strand
ATTAAATCTGGCGCGTGCTCGTCAGCAAATAGCCTAACCCCACTGGTTTACTCTTTTGACAATTAATCCACCCTGCCCTTAAGAAGGGGGGGACAAGATGTGCATTTAAATTGTGGGTGGAGGGGCGATATTTTTAGGGAATAGTTTCAGGATTAGTTTATCTCACATCATGTTTACTTGACAACTAGGGGTCTGGCCCTTTTGGAATAAGTCAAAAAAGGCAATGCTTGGGATTACAAGTGGGCGATCTCCCCTCCCTTCATGTCCCCCCCTTCTTAAGGGGGGCTAGGGGGGATCAGGCCTCAAAAATCACCCTCCATCAAACCCAACAACTCCTGACAAACCCCCTCAAAACTCTGCAACACCTCAACATTCGTAAACCTGACAACCTTCAATCCATACCCTGTAAAATCCCGGTTCTTTCTGCATCATATAGTTTCCCTTGTTCCGTAAAATGACTCTCCCCATCAATCTCAATTACTAACAGTAAAGCCGCACAATAAAAGTCTACGATAAAATTGTCTATGGGGCGCTGTCTCAAAACTCGAAAAGGGAATTTCTGAGAAAATTTTGCCACAGTTTTTTTTATGAGGGAGTTGGATTTTTCCGCATTTCCTTGGCGATGGGGATGAGTTTTGGGTTGTATGGTAGGTGGAAGTTGGAGTCGTTTAGTTTTGGCATAATCCCGGTACTATCCCCCCTAACCCCCCTTAAGAAGGGGGGGACAAGATGTTAATAGAAATTATAGGTGATGGGGCGATATTTAGGGAATAGTTTCAGAATTAGTTTATCTCAAACCATGTCTACTTGACAACTAGGGCGATCTTTTGGGGATAGGGAAAGGTCGATCGCTCTTTTGTTATGAGTCAAAAAGTGCGATCGATCTTGCTGTTTTCGTCAATATTTAAATTATAGGTTTTGGGGCGAGATTTAAGAAATAATTTCAGACATTGACTGAAAAATTAGCAGCCTCAGCATCGTTAATTGCCTGCCTCAACCGCACCAAACGCCTTTGTCTGCTGTCATTTTCCAACTGCATTGTAATGTCTTCTAATTCCAGAGTCGCTGCTTCCATTGCTAAACGACTGCGGCGCAAATTAGCCAATAATCTCTTGGCTGTTTCAGGATTGGGAATACGCGGTTGGCTAGTCATGGCAAATTCCACTCCGTTTTCACTTCTTGAATACTCCGTTCCATTGCCGGAATTTCGATTTGGATGCGTTCAATAGATTGGTTTACTAAGTTTAGCATATCAACCGAAATTGTGGGTTGAGACTCAGCTATGCGTAACTGAAAATTAGACAGCCGATTAAACCAGGGTGTAGCACGTTCAGCCACACTTTTCAGTTCATCCAGAAATGGTATCGTATCACTCGTTTCTCCAAAAAGTTCAAATAGAGTCAATTCTGCTGCTGTTGCTGCGTCAACAATATCTAGCAACTGGCGTTTCAAATTCCAGATAATTTCCGCAAGTTCGTTGAGGAATTTTGCCATACTTGCACGCTCCTCATAACTCGTCAATCATTGTAATTATAAACGATCGTGCAGTCCGCGTGCGAAGCTATCCCATAGGAAATCGCTTTTTGGGGATATGGAAAGGGATCTCGGTCTTGTGGATGGACAGGGGCGATCGCTCTTTGGGGCTGTGAGTGCGATCGCGCTTCAACTCATTCTATTCTTCTACATTCTCAAATTCATCCATTTGCAATGTATACTGCAATGCTACCTGTAATCTTGATACATAATCGGCTAAAAGAGTGCCCAATTTTTTGATTAATCGCTCTCTATCTACCGCTACTATTTGATAGCAAAGCACGACCGAATCTTGTGTTAAACCACCTTCACCAGTCGGTAAAATAATTGTCCCTGGTATTTGAGCATCGTCGCAGATTACTTGTTACCGGAATTACGACTACTGTTGTAGTAAAGCGGTCTAATGTATCTCGCTGTACAATAATGACTGGTCTAATTCCTGCTTGTTCTGACCCTCTAGAAGGATTCAAATCTGCCAAATAAATATCTCCTAGCATCAGATTTTATCCTGTTGCTGAAGTCGAGGCAGATAATCACTTAAGGCGACTTCTGCAAAAGCTAAATCCTCGGCGGCAAACTCAGCTTTTAGTATCGCAGCTTCTTCATCAGAAATGTCATCCCATTCTCGAAATAATTGTTTTTTATTAGCAGATTTTTGAAGTAGATATTTTTGAGTAGCTTGCTGTTTGTCAGCCAGATATTTCCAGATTACGCGCTCGAGTTCCTGTAACTCTAAAACTTCCAGCATTTCAAGCTGATTAACAATTTGTTTGAGGATTGCCTGTGACATAGGTTTTCACTTTTTGCGCTTGCCTAGTTTGTCTATTATACAACTATTCGCGTCCAGTGGGTTAGCGATCGCTCTTTTGTCATGGAAAGCTCGATCGCTTTTCTCGATCGAGGAATCTCGCTTTTTGCTTCGAGGAGGGGCGATCGTTTTTCTAAGGAATGGAGCAAATTTATGGTAGAGAAACGGGTCAAAGCCTGTGTCCCTAGAGCGTCAAAATATGATAAACTTAGTAAAAGCACTCGCCTTCAAGATATCCAAGCCATGAAGCTTATTTCTTTATCAGCACATTTTGATGGGCAATCTATTCAGCTAGATGAACCCTATAAGCTTGAACCAAACATAAAACTCATTATCACAGTCCTCCCGGAACAATTACCAGAACGCGAAGCCGGGTTGTGGTTGTCAAGGCATCAACTAAACAAAGCCTACAATCAGAACGACGATTACCCGCTCAATGCAATTAAAACACCAAATCCTGACTATGCAGGAAGCTGATGTTGTTCTCACCCCAATTCCTCAAGCTGACGGGAAAATTAAGAATCGTCCAGTCATCCTTCTGAGGGAACTACCTCCTTATGGAGATTTTTTAGTTTGTGGTGTTAGCACCCAACTACATCAACAGGTTCCAGATTTTGTCGATATTATTTCCCCTTCAGACCCAGACTTTGCTCCCAGTGGTTTACGGTCTCAATCGTTAATTCGGTTAGGTTTCCTTGCTGTATTGCCTCGCAATCAAATTATCGGTTCTATTGGAGCTATTTCATCGCAAGCGACATCAACGCTTACTAAAAACTCTGAGTGATTATCTTGTGAATTAGGGAGAAGGTCGATCGCTCTTTTTGGCATAAAAAGGTCGATCGCCCTTTACTCCTTTTTCTCAATCGAGGGCTGCATCAGCAACTAGCGCAACGACTGAATTATGCTGCCTAATATTTTATCTGATGACCTCGATCGCATCGAGCAAGCCATTCAACTCTCCTCACTCAAAGTCTCCCTTCTTAAGGGGATGCGAGGGGGATCGAGACTGTTGCTCCTACCCGCACCAAAATACAATTTAGATGCGGGATAGCTTACTTAAAAAAAATGGGAATCTAATCAGCCAAATCTGCGAAAACCTCGCGCACGGCCGGATGCACCAATCGGTGATTCTGCACGTTCAATCCCTTCGCCAAACTCGGATTCATTTCCAAAGCTTTAATCCCGTTATTTGCCAACTGCAAAACATAAGGCAAAGTGCTGTTATTCAAAGCTTGAGTCGCAGTCCAAGGCACGGCACCGGGCATATTCGGCACGCCGTAATGCACAACTCCTTCCTCAACATAAGTAGGATTTGTGTGAGAAGTTACCCGCAAAGTTTCCACGCAGCCGCCTTGGTCAACGGCTACGTCAACAATCACAGAACCGGGGTGCATCTTCGCAACAAATTCGCGAGAAACTAGCACCGGAGCTTTTTTCCCCGGAACCAAAACCGCACCGATTAACAAATCAGTATCGGGAACAACTGCTTCAATTTGCAAAGGACTGCTGTAGAGGTATTCTACTCTGGAACCGAACAGAGTTTCCAAGTAGGCTAGGCGATCGACATTTACGTCTAATATCTGTACTCTGGCGCCCATTCCTACAGCAATTCTGGCTGCTTCTGTGCCGACAATGCCGCCGCCCAAAATCACAACTTTACCCGGTCTTACCCCCGGTACGCCACCCAAAAGTATGCCCCTGCCGCCTTGCTGTCGTTCCAGAAATCGAGCACCGAACTGCACGGCCAAACGCCCTGCAATAATGCTCATCGGCGTCAGCAGCGGCAACTTTCTGTCCGGGAGTTCGACGGTTTCGTAGGCGATGGCCTGGACTCCGCTGCTAATTAAATGCTGGGTTAATGTGCGATCGGCCGCCAAGTGCAAATATGTAAACAGCAACTGCTCTTTTTGTATCAGCGGATACTCAGCAGGCAGCGGTTCTTTAACTTTAACAATTAGTTCGCGCTTCCAGACATCGGAAGCCTTTAAGACAATCTTAGCCCCTGCTTGAACGTAGTCCTCGTCTGCGAAACCGGCCCCAGCACCAGCATTTGTTTCCACAAAAACTGTGTGGCCTTTGTCCGAACAAGCCCGGACACTTGTGGGGCTGAGCCCGACTCGAAACTCTAAATCCTTGATTTCCTTGGGGACGCCTATTTCCATCTATAACCTCTAATCTCAGGCATACATAGATCGAATCTAACTTAAAAACCATTCCCAGCGGGCCAATACTCTTGTAGATTTTAGATTTGGCAATCCGGCTGGGGTAGGATAATTTGTGTTGGATTTTCCGCCAGATCGATCGCAATTTCCTCAATTTAGACTTGAATTACATAATTTTTTGATTGATAGATCGACCGCAGATGTAGGGCTGATTAACACAGAGTAACGCAGATAATTTCAAGAAGAGTCAATATATTTGATCTGTCACTTATAATTTAACAGGCATAACTCGCCCCCCTATCTAAACAAATGCCACGCACACCTACCTTAACATTCGATCGCGGAACTCTCTTGCTGCACCCGCCGCCCAAAGGCAGAGACTGGGTGGACTTTGCGACATGGGACGATCGCGTTGAAAAATACCGCATTCGGGCAATTCACTACCGCCCGCTGGTAGAATGCCTCCAAGCCGACTGCATTCACTTCACCGACGAAGCCAGGGCATACGAACTACTCGAACTCGTACCCAGCGTGGAAATGCAGCCTTACCCACATCAAGAACAAGCCCTCGTAGCTTGGCAGGAAGCAGGAAGCCAAGGAGTAGTCGTCCTCCCCACTGCTTCCGGCAAAACTTATCTGGCACAATTAGCCATGCAAGTCACTGGTCGCAGTACATTAATTGTAGTACCAACTCTCGATTTAATGCACCAGTGGTATGCTAATTTAAAAGCAGCTTTTCCCGACATCGAAATCGGATTGTTGGGCGGAGGTTCGCGGGACAAAACGCCAATTTTAGTCGCAACTTACGACAGTGCAAGTATTCATGCAGAAACCTTGGGCAATAAATACGGTTTGCTGGTTTTTGACGAATGCCACCATTTGCCAACAGACTTTTATCGAGTAATTTCCGAATATGCGATCGCGCCTTTTCGACTCGGACTGACAGCCACACCCGATCGCACCGACGGCCGCCACAGCGATTTGCATTTCCTGATCGGCCCGACAGTATTTAGCAAAAGACCCGAAGATTTGGCAGGCGATGCTTTAGCCGACCATAAAATAGTTCAAATCATGGTAAAACTGTCAAAAGAAGAGGGATCTCGCTACGCCGAATTAATCAACATTCGCAACGACTTCTTAAAACAGTCTAACATCAAAATATCCAGCCTCGAAGGTTGGAAACAGTTTATCATGGCAAGCGCGCGATCGCCCCTGGGAAGGCGCGCCATGCTAGCCCACCGCCAAGCCAAAGAAATCGCCCTTTGTACCGAAGGCAAACTGCGAATTTTAGCCAACATACTAGCAGAACACTCTCCCCAGCGCACCCTAATTTTCACCGGAGACAACGCCACAGTTTACCGAATTTCCCAAGAATTTCTCATCCCCACAATTACCCACCAAACCCCAGTCAAAGAACGCCACGAAATCCTCGATCGCTTTCGCAGCGGCGAATACAAAACCCTCGTCGCCTCCCACGTTCTCAACGAAGGAGTGGACGTTCCCGACGCCCGAATTGCTATCATATTGTCAGGCACCGGCAGCGAACGCGAATACATTCAGCGATTGGGTCGAGTTCTCCGCAAAAGCAGCGATGTAAATAAGTTAGCAATTCTCTACGAAGTCGTCACCGAAGACACCAGCGAAGAAAGAACTTCTCAACGCCGCCGAGGAGGAATGCAGCCTCATAAACCGAAACCACAAACACAAGTAGAACCGCCCAAGCCAGAATATCAGAAATTAGAAATTGTCAAACCGACACCCATTTACGGAGTCAACCGGGAGGCGACTAAAAAAGCAGCAGAATCACCAGCAAAATGGGGAGAAGACAATGATGAAATTCCCTGGTAGCAAGCTTAAATAACTTAGTTGTGGGATGGGAAGTCTTAGCGAAAGGATGGTTATATAATTAAAGCACTCCTAGGTCTATTTAAAATCTCAAATCTCAAATATCAAATATCAAATATCAAATCTCAAATCGATTTAAGGAGTTAACGGGGATGTGACTAAAAAAGCAGCCGAATCACCCGCAAAATGGGGAAAATACAATGATGATTCCCCGGAAAATTGAAAATTGCCCAATTAGTGTATAATCTCACTATTAACTAAGTCACCTTACATAAAAATGAGCGAAACTGCACAACTAACTAACTTTAAAATTTTCCCCAAACATACAGGAGTTTGGGAGGGAGACTGGACAATACTCGATGCCGACTGCAAAGAAACCAGGCGTTTTACAGCAGTTGTTACCCAGAAAATAGTTGATAACGAGTGGAGGCAAACTAACCTTCAAACTTATGCCAATGGTCAGAGTGAAACCCAAAAGTTTGTGGGTTATGTTGTCGGCGAAGGACAAGTGCAAATTGAAGGTCTGGACTCAGTTTTTTCCAACTACAATACACTAGCGACAGAAGTTGGAGATGATTTGATAATTTTTCAAGTATGGGACAAAGCAACTGGCTTTATGAGGGCTGTTGAAACCATCCATCTTGTCAGTTCCGATCGGCGAATTCGGACTACCCAAAGCTTGACAGAAGAGGGAAAACTTAGGGGAGTTATGGTGATTGTTGAACAAAGAATTGAGTAAAAGTTTTTACTGCGTATGTTACCAACTGATTTATTAAGTCACCGCCAAAACGGAGAATCAATCATCCCTCTCCGCCTCAAGATAGATGCTAAAAACTTAGAAGCTGCAACGGAAATGATCGACTGCTTCCAAGAGTCGATCGGCAAAACCCAAGGCGAACTCGACGGACGCTTGCTAGAATTAGAAGGCGACAGCCCCGATTATCGGCTGAAACGGGGATTAGCGCACCTGCTGAAAGGCGGTTTCTGCACCTTGGAAGTCATCAGTCCCCTAGAACCCTCAGAGTTGAGACAGCGGGTTTTTGCCTTGTCCGCGCGATCGACTCCCAGCCCTCAATCCACCCAATTAACCCTGGAAAAAGTAGCAAGTGAACTCAGCCAAGAGTTAAACAGAGAAGTTTTTCCTCACGAAATCACTACAGGTTTATACGCCGATTTAAACGAAAACAAAATCCTCACTGAGTTTAATGCACCAACACCCGAAAACTTGCTTCACAAATACAATCTTTCTCAAGTTCAAGGCATATTTTACCGAGCAAGTCAAGTCCAATTAACCGCCCACCGCAACGATCCAGGAGAATACAAACTCTTATTTCGCTATCTGAAACTATTTCAATTAATGACTTACATCGAAGGCGATGCCGACCACGGTTTTACACTGACAATAGACGGCCCTACAAGCTTATTCAAACCCAGCACCCGCTACGGCTTAGCCCTGGCGAAAATGCTGCCCGCACTGCTGCACGTCACCAAATGGAGTATGCACTCCACACTGCACACAAAAGATCCTTTTAGTGGCGTTTTGAAAACAGGTAAATTTACCCTAAATTCCGACTGCGGTTTAGTCAGCCACTATCCCCCTGGCAAGCCTTATGATAGTATGTTAGAAGCAGCATTTGCTGAAAGATGGAATTCCACAAAAACCGAGTGGCAACTAGAGCGAGAAGTAGATTTAATTCCGATTCCAGGTAGTGTGATGATTCCCGACTTTCGGTTAGTGCATCCCGACGGGCGAGTATTTTTATTAGAAATAGTTGGCTATTGGCGGCCGGAGTATTTGCAAAAGAAATTTGCACAAGTACAGAAGTCTGAATGCGATAACTTAATTTTAGCTATTTCCGAACGGCTGAATTTAGAAAAAGCCGGAGTGAATGTAAATGAAGTGCCAGCAAAAGTAGTCTGGTTTAAAGATAAATTGTTGCCCAAATCAGTCCTGGAAGTCCTCGAAGAGTAACCAATCCGCGCATCAGTTGCAAACATCTTTCTTTCTTTCTCTCTCTCTGCGCCCTCTGCGCCCTCTGCGGTTCAAAAAAATCCTCCTCAAAAAACCTCCCACATTCCCAGCTATACTAAAATAGGAATTCACCCAAATCCTTGCCACCGCATACTCTCACCCTAAAACCGATAGAAAAATGGCAGACACAAGTATTGTCGAAAGAATCAAAAAGCTGTTAGCCCTCGCCACCTCATCAAATGAAAACGAATCCACTGCGGCAGCCGAAAAAGCTTCCCTGTTACTGGCACAGTACAATCTCAGTCTCGCCGATTTAGGGCCAAATCACCAAGAAGAGATTGACGAAGACTCAGTTGAAACAACATCCAAATTTGTCACTTGGAAAATGATGCTGCTTTCGGGAATTGCCGACGCTAACGGTTGCACTGCCATGCGAAACACTTATAATGGCAGTATGTTTTTGGTGGGAACTTCTACCAACCTGATTGTTTGCAAACATCTGTACGAGTATTTGAGCTCTGCGATTGAAAAAAGGGCTAAATACCGCAAAGGAAATGGCAGAGGGTTGGCGTATCTGAATGCTTTTCGGGTTGGATGCGCGACGAGGTTGAGACAAAGATTGTTGGAACAAAAACAGGAGATGGAAAACTCAGGGATTCCGGGTTCCGGGGATGCGGCGGCGACTCCAGCGATTGTAGTGCGATCGATGTTTGAGAAAAATCAACTGGCGATCGCGGATTATCTAGAGGGCCGAGGGGTTAAAATTAGAACGAGAACAGATTCTCAAGTCAGTAGCGCGGCGGGTTTTAATTCGGGGTATGAAGTGGGCGACAAAATTAGTTTGCACAAGCAAGTGCAGCCGCAAGGGGATCTGAAACAACTTAATGAATGTCTTTGAGTTTATGTATAGTTAGCATTAAAAGGGAATTTGTTCGTCAAGCTCAGGAAATTTTGCAGCCAGTTTATCCCAGGCTTCATTTGCCGCTTGTTTTACCCTATAATCACTATCTCGCAAAGCATCAATTAGGGAGTCTACTGCTCTTAAATCCCCTATTTCACCTAACGCCCAAACTGCCATCTGTCGAACTTCATCCTGGTTATCTTGCAAAGCTTCAATGAGAGAGTAAGTTGCTCGTTTATCTTTGATCTGACCCAGAGCCTTTGCTGCACTGACTTTAGTTGCGTAATCCCAATTATTATGACAATCGTCTTTGAGAGTGGCAATTAGAACAGGCACAGCTCTAGCATCACCTAAATCTCCCAAAATTCTGGCTACCTCTTCTTTGGGATCGTAATAGAGAAATGGATCGTTATTCTGCTGGTTCAATCGCTCTGCATTCTGATGATTGAGTAATTGCAACCCTTGGATTAGAGGCTCCACAGTTCTTGGATCTTTAAATTCGATTAGGTCGTTGGAGAAATATGTAAAAAACCGACCACACAAAGAGCCTTGCTGAATAGCTTGTAGAGCAAATTCTATAATCTGAGAATTATATTTACGCCAAATTTGATATTCTTTTTCAGGGTGGCGAGAAATATAATCCCCTATGAAGTAAGTTCCTGCTTCATAACATTCTGCGATGGTTAGCATCATACTGGTTAAACTTGTATACTTTTCAAGTAAAGTTAACTCTCCTTCTTCAAGTCGCTGAAAAATTATCGGACAAAAATTTAGTATGTTATTAATTAAAACGCACCCCTTATCTTCCCATAAAATGTGATAAAAAATATTTAAATACTTAAAACTTTCCCAATAAGGCTTAATTATATCTACATCGGCTATGTTATCTGTTTGGATAGTTTGATGTGTGAAGATATCCTGGCCAAGCTCTGCAACGATTTCTTGTAGAGGTCTAAAAGTCCAACTATGAAATATCCAAGCTGTTTCCTTCCACTCATCTCCTTCTACTGCACCATTTCTCCACTGATAGAGTTCATAGAGTTCAGGAGAAAATTGGATTGGTAAATCTCTTACTAAGTTATCTATCTCATCTTTTGATAAGCCAGGGTATAGATACTCAATCAACCAGGGCTCGTGTCGCTCTATCCAGCTTAAGATTCGCTTTAAGGCGTCGGTTAATTCTGAAGTCATAACTTTCTTTCAAATGGAACCCACCGCCGCTCCTTCAAAGTTTTCCCGTTGTCACGCACCCTACGACTGATATCTTGCACAGAGTACGATCGCCCTCAATCAATCAATCAACTCCGCCTCTTCAAAAATCTGTCTAATCGTCAACTCCAAACCAGGCAGCAACTCATCCAAAATTAGTGTATTATCCGTATAAACTTGACTAGAACCATCGGTCAAAAAACTTTTAATTAAAATAGCCTCTGGATCTATCACCCAAACTCGCGGAACGCCCGCCGCCAAATAATCTTTCGCCTTCTCTTCAAATTCCTTCATACTTTGATCGGGCGATATAATCTCAATCACCAGTTCAGGAATTGCGGGACAAGCTTCATTTCGCCGCCAACTTTTCGGCAGACGTTCATAAGAAATGTACATTAAATCGGGAACAGGTGCCCAATCTTTATCCTGACGTTTTAACAAAATTGCCCATTCTGGAAGCACTCGCCCGCGTCCTTTACACCATACACGAATCAGGCGACACAAAGTAAACTGTAAAGTCGAATGAAAATATTTTGGAGACACTTTGGGGACTGCTTCACCATCTACAAACTCACAATATATATCTCCGTCGGGCAAAGCTAGAAATTCTGCTAAAGTGAGTTTGGTTCCGATGCCTACCATGACTCCCAGCCCTCTCGCTAATTAACTCCTATCATGTCCGATCGCTCACCCATAATACATTGGCCGGGGCGGGTTTGTGAGATTGTCCGTTTTTGGCAAATATTATTGGTGAACCCGCCCCTACGGAATCAGGGTAATCGACCAGACATGATATCAAATATCAATTATACAAAATTTCCCAACATTCCTAGAAGTACGATCGCCCTTCTCCCTCTACGCCAAAAGTGGAACAGGCATCCCGCCTGTGAATTTCTGTGAATTTCTGCGCCTCAGAAATCAAAATCCCAATTCCCCAAAAACCATAGCGGGGCCGGCTATCCAGCCCGCCCCGCATTCTCCAAAAGCCCCAAAACCATTCACTTCAACCAAGCAGGATGAGCCATCAAAGCTGCAAACGGCTGCACTCCCCGCAACTGATTCGACAGCGGCAAATGACCCCTAGGCGCGCTCAAATCCCAAATAAACTCTTGCGGGTATCGCGTCCAATTATTCCCCTTCTTCCAGCCAATTAGCGGCCACAATTTATCCCAATTCTTGCCCGAACTCAGCCAAATTTCCCGCTGCACCGAAAAGCCGAATTTGCCTTCGGAATGAACTTTCCACAGCGTATTAATTGTTTGCAAATCCGTTACCGGCAAGCTCTCAACTTGCGTAAAATACAGCCACTTTCTCACAGAAGCTGTTTCACCAGCCAATTCACAAAGCTTGTCTAAAGTCAAGCGATCGGCTTCTTGAAATTCCTGTAACGCCAATAATTGTTGCAGCGGAGTGTAATCAATGTTAGAGTCCGATCGCAGCGGCACAACCCCAGTCGGAAAATTCGCTTGCAAAAACTCCGTCGCTCTCGGAGAATTAGCACTGTAAAGAATTTGGTAAGCCTTACCCATTACCGCAGTCGGTGCCTCTGACTTGCGCTCTAATAAAAATTCCATCAATACATCCCAACCGGAATCTGCTATTTGTTGTTGCAGCAGTTGCAGTTGAGCTTTTTCCGAACCCGACCTCAACTGAGAGCGGAGTTCGGCTGTATCGGCCGCCGAGTCTAGAGGAGAAGTAGAAATCGAGTCAGTCATGAGAAACTATCAGCTATCAGCTATCAGCTATCAGCTATTAGCTGAAGCCCTGGTTTTCCCCCATTGTACAATGGTACTGACTCCGATTCACTTCTCTGTACTCGGATGCCTGCGCGCCACACCGCCTGGTTTAGCCGATCGCCCGATCGCACACTTTTCGCCAATGTCAGCAATCGCAAATAAGTCTACCATCTGAAATTTACGATCGATGCCATACCAAAGAGTTTTTTTGAACCTAGTCGTCCACGATTGAAACCCATGCAGGGAAGGAAGGCGGAAAAAAGTTTATGTCATATTCCGAGTCTTCCCACTCTTTGACCCAAAGCGGCACGGCGCCTGGGCTAGGAGTTGCAGAAAAGGTGCGTTCTTTGACTTCGATCGAGTGAAATAGCTGTTTTAAAGTATCTCCCCGATCCAAAGCTTCGCTGAGGATGTCGTCCAAGTCAGGATCGACCCGTTTGACACGGTTTTTGTCCTCCTCCAGCCACAGCAGTTTCAAAGACTTCAGATCCCTCGGACTGAGGATGCTCTTGTAGTACACGCGCTTAAGGGTTGCTACGGGCTCCAATGAACGTTCTATCCGGCGAATTTGCTGAACTCGCAGGTAGTGCCATTCCGCTAAACGCTTGCTTTCCGAAGGCGGGAGAGTACCCTTGCCCGCTGCGTGTTTGTAGTCGTATTTAATCAAGCTGCAAGCCATATTGGCTAGCAGGTGAATCAACTGTTTTTCTTTGGGTGTCGCCTGACGCCGTTCCTGGGTTCTTGTCAATACGCGCTGTCTGCGGGTAGTTTCGAGAGTATTTTCCATTGGGTTTTTACGAGATGAAATACGATTGTGCCAGATCCAAATCCCGAACATCAGAAGGTAAGGAAGTTGATAGGCGGGGAAACTCCACCAACAGACTCGCCTTACCTGTTTATTTTCCCATCCACCGTTCTCTGAAACTGATTACCACCCCTGGGATTAGGTAGACTGATCTTGGGATCGAGTTTTAACTACCTCGATCAGAGGCGGTTGGGACAACAAGCACCACAACTACAACCACAACCGCATCAGAGCGAACCACACTCCGGGCGCCAATTATTATTTCCTGCCTTTACCCGTTTTTACCTCTTCTTGGTCCCCATCCTCATTCGTTCCAGTGTAGTTAAAGTCAGGACGACTCTCCCAAGCCGTCAAACTACTGGCTGATGAAGGTTGTGTGGCGATCGCTGAAGCGCTGGCGCTGCCTGCCTGGAAAAAGCCGAAGCCAGCCGAGGCAATTACCCCTAATACTAAGATGCTGTTTTTCATGTTCGATGACCCTGATTTGCGTAGATTGACACTTTTTGGCTCACCCGATCTGTCAGAAATGGGTTGATGCAATAGCCCACTTGTCTTCTGATAAATCTGCCTGCCATAATCAATTCAGACAGGCACACCCGCTTGCGATCGGAAACGCCAGAAGTGACGTGTTACTAATGTCCACGATCATCCACCAACCCGAATCTTTTGGGTAGTGGAGCGAAAGCCATCAGGGCGTCGATCCATCAGGGAGTTATGCCATCAGGGTGCTAATCCATCGGGTAGTTAAGCCATCAGGGCGCATCTTCTACAATTAGCCACAGACTTAACTTTTAGAGTTGAGCGAGTGGTTAGCCAGTTTCTGACCACGCCTTTAAGAATTAAACTTTTTGTGGAGGCATCCTGAAAAGTTTGTTCTTAGGAATCCCCGAACGCGAAAGCCCGGGGAAAGTCAGCAGCATGGAATTCCATGCAATCTAAGTCAACTAAAAAAACGCAGATTAACGATATCTCCCACTCAAGCAGTCCTCAGCCAAACGCTGGGGTTTTTTATTGGCAGCCATTGCTCTGTCTTTTCCTCCAGCATTCGGCAAGCGCAACTGAAGGCAGAAGGTTGACGGCGCTGTGGTTATGAGTTTCCCTGCCAACATCATACCACCGGGTTAATTTTAAAGTATTATTGTAAAAAAAATGTGAAAAAAACGGCGTTTTAGCGTTTTCAATCCGATCGAGTCAAAATTCATCAATTATGTGAACGAGTGTAAAAAATCAAGTGGCGGGGTACAATTGCGCCGATCATAGGATTTGGGGCGAACGCTTGCAAAGATACGGTAAAGATTGACGAGAAGAAAGCTGACCTAGTAGACAATAGAGAAAGAAGAACAAAAAATTTTCCACCATAGTAAGGCCGATAAAAAAAAAACAATCCAAATGCAACAGGCAAACTCCAAACCCTTATTGAATAAGTCATTGCCCAATCTAAAATCTAAAATCTAAAATCTAAAATGGTATCAGCGGGCCATAACTCCAATTTGTAACCTTTCGATCGCACAGCATAGGGGCGTAAAATCTTGATGAATTCCCAGATGACAGCATCCGTCAACTCAACGTACCAATATCAAGTTGGAGGCTATTTGCCTGCCGGTGCGCCCACCTATGTCAGGCGATCGGCAGACAGCGAGCTCTACGAAGGACTCAAAGCCGGAGACTTCTGCTACGTGTTGAGTTCGCCACAAATGGGAAAGTCCAGCCTGCTAGTGCAAACGGCCAAAAGGTTGCAAGCCGAAGGTACAGTTTTTGCCGCCATCAACTTGAGAAGCATCAGCAGCCCAGATATCTCCCCCCAAAAGTGGTATGGCGGAATCATGTACCGCATGGCAAGCAGTTTACACATCACAAACAGGTTTGATGCCATCAAGTGGTGGAACGATCGCGAACTGCTGCCGCCGGTGCAGCGATTGGAGATATTTATCGAAAAAGTTTTGCTCAAGTCACTTCAGCAAAATCTGGTAATTTTTCTAGATGACATTGACAGCATCAGCCGCCTAAATTTTAGTACCAAGGATTTTTTTGCTTTGATCCGGGCTTGTTACTCCAAGCGGGCAGAGCAACCGGAATACGATCGCCTGACTTTTGCTGTTATGGGAGTAGCAGCCCCCTCAGAATTGATCCGAGATCCAAGATGCAACCCTTTTAATGTTGGACGGCAAATTCATTTAAGTCGATTCCAACTGCAGGAAAGTTTGCCGCTAGCAAAAGGATTAGCCCTGAAAGCTTTTCGCCCCCAAAAAGTCCTCCAAGAAATATTAGCTTGGACGGGCGGGCAACCGTTTCTAACTCAAAAAGTTTGCCACTTGGTACTTGAATACGGGCCTTTTATTGGCAGAAATTCGGAAGCTCAGCAGGTTGAAAAACTGGTCAAACACAGAATTATTAAAAATTGGGAAGAAGAAGACGAACCCCAACATTTGATACCTATACGCGATCGCATTTTCCATAACCACTGCGACCTCACGCGGCTGTTAACGCTGTACCAGCAAGCTTTGCAACCGCCCAAGGCAACAAAACCGGGAGAATCCCAGGGAGTACCAGCAGATTACTCTCCCGAAAAACTCGAATTGCAACTGTCAGGACTGGTTGTTAAATTTGAGGGTAAATTAATAGTTTCCAACCTAATTTATCAGTCAGTTTTTAATCAGTTCTGGGTGGAAAAAGAGCTGGGAAAATTGGCTCCTTACCGCTTGGCCCTAGCAGCATGGCTGGCTTCAGACCGCGAAGATGAATCACTGTTATTGACAGGGGAAAGTTTGCAGTCAGCTTTGGATTGGGCGGAGGACAAACAATTAAGCCAAGAACACTATTGGTTCTTGAATCCCGATCGAACTTTTGGGGAAAAACCCACAGTCGTTGTCGCACAAGTTGCAGACAGCAGCATAGACACAGATGCAGACAGCCCCATCCTCACCCCGCCCTCAGATAGTATTCCAACTGGCAGCAACGAACAGAGATTGTACGATCACATCGTCTCCTGCGTGGAAACAGAATCCCCCGCACAGGTGATCGAGCGGTTCCGAAAGCTATTTATCGACGGCATGGGCTATCCCGATCGAGAGATTGAAGCAACTTTGTATAGTATAGTCTCCGTCAAGCGATCGGATCAGGACTTTAAATATCTGCTCCACCGCTGCTGCTACATCCCCATCAACCGCTGGCAATTGCAATCACAAAATCAGTTCGCGATCGCCAAGTTGGTATCTTTATTTAAGCAGACTTCTCCCCGATTCGGGATGGAATTTTACATAGTCAAGCGCTTACAAGAACAAATAAAATTTTTTAATAAAAGTGAAGAATTCCAGACTATAGAGCGCTTAGTAAAAGCCTTAGATAGAGATGCGGAACAGCAGCAACAAGATACAGATTTTCCTTTGGGCGAATTGATATGTCGGTATCCTTATTTGTACGGCTATTCTCTACTGAGCAAGGACAGCATTGAGGAAGACCAACAAACCATCCAAAAACTGGCATTTCAAAGACAGCGACAATTTGAAACACATTTGTCTAAATATTTGAATTATATGGTTGAGCCGAGAAATACAGAAATAGGAATTGTACAGCGAGCGGCTAATCCCACACTTTTGAACGATGCAGAACTGCACTTAGCGGTCAGGGAATTTGCCGGAAAAGTAGCAGGCGATCGCAGCTACAAAGAAGCGGCTCAATTTTTCCTGAGAGATTCCAGAAAAACTCCATCTTACGCCTCATTTAAAGTGGATTTATATGAATATTTAATATCGTCGGTAGAACCAGAATACGGGGGGCGTCAATTTAATGACCGTTTGTACAAACAAATCAAAAATACATTGCGAGAAAATGACTCGGTGAAATTCAATAATCCATTGTTAGTTCGTACTTGCCACCAGTTGTTCAACTTCTTAGTAGTGGAAAATTCTCAACATCCCAGCCACTACGTTTTTTACGATTTGGTGTACAACCTCGGCGCCAGCAGGACAATGGGTTTACTCATGAAACTTGTACTGCTTTCGGGCAAAGTCAAACCTGAGTTGGAAAAGCGATTTTCTATTTTGTTTAATCACTATGAAGGTAAAGCTTCTAATGAAATTATGTGGTTTGTCAAATCCTTGGAAAATTTCAATGTGGCTTTGGTTGTGAATTTTGGTAAGACGGATTTGTCTTTGGTTAAACAGCAGCTTATTTTGGCTTAAGAATAACAAAATCGCTCGAACAGGGTTATATAATAGTATTAATTAAAAAAAATCCAGGACCAACAAATGAAAGCCTTTGAAGTCACAGGAACGATCGACGAAAAAGGTCAATCGATTTTAGATTTTAGATTTTAGATTTTAGATTTTAGCATTGACTTGCGCGAGATAAATACGTTCGGCAAGTTTCATCGGATACAGGTTGTTTATTTCACCGGTCCTGAGTCTGCTTTCGGAATGAATCCGGGGGCTTGTATCCTGGATGCTTTCGGTCAATTATTGCTCGATCGACCTTTAACCGCAGAAACTCCCGGCCGCGTGCGAATCATCGTTCTTCTTCCCGAACCTACAGATGAAGCTGAAGACGACCCCGACGATACTCCAGTTGCAGAAGTAAAAGCTAGTCTCAAAAGGGCATTCCAGGAAGCTAAAACCCGACAGCGAATACCTCTTTCTCAAATGTGGGAGGGCATCGATCGATTTTAGATTTTAGATTTTAGATTTTAGATTTTAGATTTTAGATTTTAGATTTTAGACGATCACACGCTCAATCAAGTTCAATAGCCGTCGATCGTACTTTTGTTAACCATTTACTCAAAATCCGATCAAACTCACATCTTGCACTATTCTCAAGGACGGGCAAGATGCCCGTTCCACAAAAAGTAGATTTTCTTGTGGAACAGGCCGGAAAGCCTGTTCCTAAAAGGCTAATTGAGAATGGTGCAAGATGTCAGATCGAACAGATATCAGCCTCAACGAAATCCGCAGCATCATCGCAGAGTTTGACGAAAACGAATAGCGGTGTATTATTAATTCTATGATTAGCTATCTCAAAGGCACAGTAGCCGATATCGCCAAAGGCAGCAACCGCGTCATATTGACTCTCGAAGTCAATCACATCGGCTATGAAATCCAAATTTTGCCCCGCGTGACCGGTCAATTGCCAGCATCCGGCGAAGTCGCCCAAATTTTTACCCACCAGCAAGTTAAGGAAGACCAAATCGTATTGTACGGTTTTGGCAGCGCGGCAGAACGCGATTTGTTTCGGCAGTTGACGAGTGTCAGCGGTGTGGGTGCTCAACTGGCGATCGCACTTCTTGATACTTTAGGATTGCAAGATTTAGTCCAGGCGATCGTCGGCGGTAACACCCGCATCCTCGCCAAAACACCGGGCGTCGGTACAAAAACCGCAGAACGTCTCGCCCTGGAACTCAAAAGCAAACTCTCGGAATGGAGACAGCAAGCAGGTTTGACAACTTCAGTCGCCGCCGGAGTCCCCCCAGCTATTCAAGAAGAAGTCGAGATGATCCTGCTGGCGATGGGATACACTGCGGCTGAAGTCTTGCAAGCGCTGCAAACCCTCAGTCAAGACAGCACTTTGTCCACCAAAGGTGATGCGGATGATTGGATACGTGAGGCGATCGCCTATTTGAGCCGATAATCGCCTACAATGATAATCCCCTACAATATCTAGCCGCCGGGAATAAAAACCCTGGACGGGCGGGACGCCCATCCCACAATTTTTTTTCCTGTGGGATGGGCGTCCCGCCCGTCCTAAGTATGTTTGCAATTCAAGTCTATTCTGCTCAAAAAACAAACCCATCCTTAGCAAAAATTTTATCGTTATTATGCTTCCCCTGTGATAACATAGGAGATTGTGACAATCGTACAAAAAAAACTAAAATCAATTCATGGCTCTTACACAACAGCGCAAACAAGAAATCATGGGCGACTTCCAAACCCATGAAACCGATACCGGTTCAGCAGATGTCCAAGTCGCCATGCTGACCGATCGCATCACCAAACTCAGCGCCCACCTGAAAATCAACCAAAAAGACTTCGCCTCCCGGCGCGGTTTGATGATGATGATCAGCCGCCGCAAGCGCCTGCTGGCATACATCCAAAAGCAAAATGCCGATCGCTACAAAGCATTGATTGCCCGTCTAGGCATTCGCGGCTAAACACCAAAGCCAAAATTTGCGACAATATTCTTTAATCTTGGACAAACACCAAGACTTATTGAAAAATGTTCGAGATTTCAGGTCAGAGATAAAATATGTCCTCCGAACCACCCCGCAAGCGCTTGCCCTTTGAACCGGCAACAAATCGTAAAAAAACGCCTAAAAAGCCCCCAGAACCCCAAGCAAGCATAGCCTTAGAGTCGGATTCTGCCGACAAGCAGCCGAAAGCTAACAAAACCGGAAAACAGGCGCAATCCATCCCAGAAGTAGTCAGCCAACGCATGATATCTCGCATAGCGGTATTCTGCGGCATACCGACAATCCTGGGAATTTCCACATTTTTTGTCAGCTATTTGATAGTCAGCAAAGGCTTGTTTGATTTGCCCAACACAGCAGTATTGCTGGTAAGCATGGGCTGTTTTGGTCTAGGCGTTCTGGGATTAAGCTACGGAGTCCTCTCAGCTTCCTGGGATGAAGAAGTTTCAGGAAGCACTCTGGGGTGGGAAGAATTTAATACCAATTTTGGACGGATGCGAGAAGCGTGGCGCGCCGCGAAGCCAAAAAGTTAGTCATTAGTTATTAGTTATTAGTCATTAGTCATTAGCTAACAACTAAAATGTTAACCATCTAGAATTTGTTTTTGGGGAGGGAACAAGAACCCGCCCCACAACAATGCTAATAATACTGATATAAATAGATTCTCGATCGCCATTGCATCTATTTTCTCAGTGCATCAGAGTCATCATCCGTTTCTAGCCCAACTAAACAGGCAAAAAAAATATGATTATAGTAATGAAAGCCGGCACTCCAGAAGCCGAGATCGATCGCATCGACGAAGAGCTCCGCACTAGCTGGGGTTTGATACCAGAAAAAATCGTCGGCCGTTACAAAACCGTGATGGGTTTGGTGGGCGACACAGTTGAGCTCGAACCGATGCAACTGCGCGAAATGAGCACCTGGATTGAAGAAGTTCTGCGCGTGGAAAAACCCTACAAACGCGCTTCTCTGGAATATCGCCAAGGAGAACCCAGCGAAGTAACGGTTGCTACTCCTTTAGGAACTGTAACGATCGGCTTGCATCACCCGATCGCGATCGTAGCAGGCCCTTGCTCAGTCGAAAACGAAGAAATGATTGTCGAAACGGCAATGCGCGTCAAAGCTGCTGGAGCTCATTTTCTCCGTGGTGGCGCGTACAAACCGAGAACTTCCCCCTATGCTTTCCAAGGCCACGGCGAGAGTGCTTTGGGATTGCTAGCGGCGGCGCGGGAAGCTAGCGGTTTGGGAATTATCACAGAAGTTATGGATGCGGCCGACTTAAGTGCGATCGTGGAAGTAGCCGACGTGGTACAAGTCGGGGCGAGAAATATGCAGAATTTCTCACTGTTGAAGAAAGTCGGAGCTCAAGACAAACCAGTTTTGCTGAAGCGCGGCATCTCCGCCACCATTGAAGAATGGTTGATGGCTGCTGAGTATATCATGGCTTCTGGGAATCCGAACGTGATTTTGTGCGAGCGCGGAATTCGCGGGTATGACAGGCAATATACACGCAATACCCTCGATTTGTCGGCAGTACCAGTATTGCGGACTCTGACTCACTTACCGATTATGGTTGACCCCAGTCACGGCACCGGTTGGGCGCAGTTTGTACCCTCGATGGCCTTTGCTTCGATCGCCTCTGGTACTGATTCGCTGATGATTGAAGTGCACCCGAATCCGAAAAAAGCTTTGTCTGACGGGCCGCAATCTTTAACACCGGATCAGTTCGACAAGTTGATGGAAGAATTGGCGGTGATTGGTAAAGTCATGAACCGTTGGCCGCAGCCCGTGCCAGTTTTGGCATAGAAACACCAGTAATATAATGTCCGGTCAATTAACCGTAATTCCTGTAGGGGCGGGTTCGCCCTAATTTGCAACACAAAGCCGAGATTCTGGAAACCCGCCCCTCTCCTTGGGTATGACTTACCCGTTAGATCGAATCCGATCGATTAACCATAATATCCCGGCCGGGGCGGGTTTTTGAGATTGTCAATTATTGGCTGGTATTGTTGGCTAACGGGCCCCTACGAAAATCGCGGTCGATCGATTGGACATGATATTATTCATTGAATTAGCGATCGCTCTGATTTAAAATAGCCTCAATTTGATTTTTTACTTGTTCGAGTTCTCGGCGTTTGTCAGCCAGCCAAACTTTTTGGGCCTCGCAATCTGCTTGCTCTCGATCGCGCTTTTCCTGCTGTTCTAATAAATTTTCCCACAGCGAGATCGCTTTTGACATCGCACCGCTATTCGCATCAGCGCGATCGTCAAATACTGTAATAATTCTTTCTTGTACCTTCTCAAAAATAGACTGGGCAGATTCGTCAAATTTCTCAACGCCTAACTCGCAAACTTTTTGCTTAATCTGATCTTTAACAGCATCGCCATCTAAAAAACTAAAGCCAAAACCGCCACCAGCGCCAGCAGCTAAGCCACCCAAAATAACTCCTATAAAACCAAGTCCTGTAAAAAATAGCAACCCAGCACCTACTAATGCACCGAGACCCAAACCAACGCCTAAGCTTTCATCACTACCGATATTTGGGTTAATTGAGGAAGCAATTCCCCTTCCACTTGCGCCAAATCCGCCTAAGCTACCTGCTGTTGCTAAGTTATTGAATTGAGCGACAAGGCTAGTGCTGAGTTGCTGGTCAAACTGTTGAAATTCTTGCCGTATTGCATCAATATCTTCACCGATTTGGCTGTCTAGCACTCCCATATTTTGTTTTAAAATAGACTGTACTTTTTGATTGCCCCAGTCATCAATTTCTTCGGTGATGTCTCGTACAAATTGATCTGCATAATCTTTAGTCAACTTGTCTTGACTCATGATGTGTCCGTGTTCGGAAGTCCAGCGATGACTTTTTGCCATCAGGCGTTCTCCCAATCCTTCCACCCATTCATTCCAAGATTCAATAGCTTCTTCTACAGATTCCTCCCTCAGTTCATTAGCTAAAAGTTTGATTTTCACATCGCGGCCGCTTACTTCCGCCATTTGTTCAAAAATCTTCGCCTTATCTCCTTGAGAAACTGTCAATTTTCCTTCTAATATTTTCCTATATTGAGTCAATTCATCGCAGCCAGTATTAATAATTTGCTTAATTCCGGCGGCTGATTGCTGAAGTGCGATCGCCCCCCGTTCAACAGTCAGAAATTTCTCAATCGAATCAGTAAAACCCTGAAAAGATTTTAGATAATCATCATTTTCATTGCCTGCTAAAATCGCTTCTAATGCAGATTGAGCAGAAATAAAATGAATCCGATTTTCACCAGCAATCAAATTTTGACTTGTAACAATTGTTTCCACCCTTTTTCGTACCTGCTGGCGACTCTCTTCCCGCCGCAGTAAATCGAAAAAATTAACTACCATAAAAATATTACTCGCGCCTTCCTTATTACCATAATTTAGTTCTTTTTTCAAGTACAAAAGCAGTTCCCGCTCTTTCTCCGTTAAAGCATTTTGAGCATGAGTTAAGAAAATAACCGCATCAGTTGTTTTGAGAACCTGTTGGGTGACTAATGTGCGTTCGGCTTGTTCGTTCAACCCAGGAGAATCAATAATTTCTACCCCATTGCGGCACAACTCTAATTCGGGATGTTCAAAAACGATTTCGGCAATTTCCGACTTGGCAATTTCATCGGCATAGGAACCATAAGCCGCTTGTTCCGAAATCGAAGCTTTCTCTTGATATTGTGCAGGTGAAATTTCTTCCTCCCGTCCATTGTGGTAGCGACAAATAACCCGGCGCTGCGAACCATATTTCAAAATAGTCACATTACCGCTACAGGGAATATCGCGCACTGGTTGGATTTCCTCACCAAGTAAAGCATTTAGTAAGGTTGATTTACCTTTACTAAATTCGCCGACAACAGCAACGCGAAAACATGGAGATTGCAATCTCTGAGATACTTTCGTTACTTCTTCTGCTAAAGTAGGAGATAGCACGTTGCGATCGATTCCATTTTGCAGAGTTAAGCCTAGTTTTTCACAAAGAGCATTCAGTTGTTGCCGATACTCCTGAAATTTTTTCAACTCCTGATAGGATGAAACTGATTGCTTTTGATTTGTTTTGTGTTTCGGTTTGGCTGGTAAATGTTCGATAATGTGACTGGCAGCACGGACAAACATAGAATCGAGAGATTGAAATTGCGCTGGATCGAGTAACGAGTGGACTTCTGCTAAAGCTGCTGTATCGCTGATGGCTTGATTGCTAAAACTCGCTTCCAAAACACTCAAAAATCGCGCATTAACTCCGAGTCGATCGGCAATGATGGTCAAATACTGTTTTTCTCGTTCATCTATTGTCCCATCTGCCGCCGACATTTGATACCCAAAACTAATTAACAGCAGTTTTTCCTCCTCGGAAAAGCACGATGTGAGCGCCAGCAACGCCGTCAATTTCTTGTAAACTTGCTGTTCCCGCACGCTCTTAACCATCGGCATTACGAATTGGCGCAAACTGTTGTTAGCGGGAATAAGTTCCGTAAAAATTGTCCGCAATCGCTGTGTTTCCTCAGCACTTACCGTACCGTCGGCATGAATGACTCCCAGCAATACCGTCACCAGCCCCGCCAGGAAAAGCACAGGCGGAGTAATATCCTCTTTTCGGAGGTTTTGCCCGGTCAGCCGCGAAACAAGCTCAACTGTTTGAGGACTAATTAGCGAAGTGTGCATTTGCAGGGCCTATTGATAATTTTTTTTTATTTAAACTAGCATAATATATTAGTTATTCTGTGGATTGGTAACACGGTAGAAATTGATGATGAACTTTGTATTTCCCCCGGCGGTACAGGCTGCGATCGAGGCTGGCAAGTACGTACAAGTGTTTACATCGGCTGGAGTGCCGATCGGCATGGCGAGAGATGCAGCAACGGGAGAGTTTGCGGCCCACGCCGTTGGCGCGGTGGTCAACAACAGCCCCCTATCGCCGTTAGTGTCTCCCGTGCAGCTTGCAATGGGAGGCTTGCAGATGTACCAAAACCACATGGGCTTTCAAGCCGTCCAAACCAGTTTGGGCGTGCTGCAAGCGACAACAGCCGTCATTGGCGTGGGAGTTGCTGCTGGGGTAGCCTTGTCGGCGGTGAATTTGCACCAGACTTTGAAACTAAAAAAAGCAGTAGAAAGGCTGGAAGTTAAAGTAGAAAATGGTTTCATCAATTTAGAACAACTTTTGAAAGGCCAAGGCGCCGAAATTAAGCAATTAATTTCCGAAGTGGTTGCAGATATAAAATTTGAGAACCATCGCCTAGTCTTAGTGCGGGCTTACGGGTTATTTAATCAAGCAATTCAACGAATGCGATCGGCTTTGCAACTGCAAGATATCAACCGCCGCAATGCTGAAATTGATGCAGCGCGAGGGATGTTGTTTGAGGCTTTAGCTGATTACAGAAATCCGCAGTTGTTGTCAGAAACCTGTGCGGCGGGACAGTTGCGGCGGTTAGAGTGCAGTTGGACGATCGAACAAAGTATTATTGCGACTTATCAGGTGCAAAATGAGTATGGGGCTGCGGGCGATCGTATTTCTCAACTTCAACAACAAATCCGTCAAGATAGCCTCGGTATTATACACTGTTGTGACTCAGACGAAGAGCTTGACTTTCTTTTTCCTGAAATTACGTGCATTCACGATCGCGATTTAGTTTTATTAGAGACTTGGCAAAATCAGATTGAATGGATGAAAGCTTTACCGCCAAGTGAATTAAAACAGTTGCAAAGTGCTGATTTTAGTAAATCTGACTCTGCTGTTAAGGTGGAGAAAAACTCAGCCGCAACAGCTTTAGCAATCCCAGATGAACAGTTATTTTATGAAAATTTGAAGCCGAAGTCTCATTTTTACGCGCTTCGCACTCAACTGGAATGGATGCTCGATCGGCAGCGACGTGAAGAGTATGAAGATTATATCATTGAACAAGGGGAACTAGGGGGTCATACAAGTTTAGTATCGTCGAATTTGGAAAAAGCCTCTGATTTGGCTGTGGCTAATCTATTTTGGTACTTCAAAGTCCGGGATGAATCCGAAGAGGAATTAGAATTAGATTCTGATGAAACTACGAATAATACTGCTACTGCTACCGTTGTTGCAGAATCTTTCCCAAGCGATAAGGTTAAGCACCAAATTTATGAAAAACTCAAAGCCGTTGTTGCCAAGCAACTAGAATTTGAGGCAAGTCAAGTCACCATCAACGCTAATTTTGCCAGTGATTTAGGAGCAGATTCTCTCGATGCAGTAGAGCTAATTATGGCCATTGAGGAGGAATTCGACATTGAAATTCCCGATGAAGCTGCGGAGAACATAGAAACAGTTCAACAGGCTGTTGATTACATTTACAAAAAAGTTGCTGTTTAAAAAGCAAAGACAGTAACCAAGTTCAAATTCCTTAAACAGAAGAAAGCACTAGAAAGACTTCAAGCTTTCATGTAATACCAACTCACCAGAGCGATCGGTGTAAGGACACGGCCAAAGCCCATGTCCCTACCAAAAATTGTACGACCAATGTCATTTTCATTATTACAACAAACATCAAAAAAAATGAAGTCTAAATCAGTTACCCAAATCAGCGGAATTCCCGGTCAATTAGTCGGTGCAGTTCCCGTCCGAACCAGCGGTACAGGAACTCTTAAAATTGTTGGGGACACCTTACAAGGAAATTTCACTTCATTTTTTGGGTTAGAAATCAAAGAAATTGTCATTCCCATTCAAAATGTCAAAGCAGTTGAAATAGGGGAAGGCTGTACTTGGTGGCTGCTCGGACTCGGAATTCTAACCCTCGGCTTATTCTTCATTGGTATTATCTTCATTGTGTTGGCTTTTGTTGTAAAACAGCGTTATATTGCCATTTACACGAGTAGTAGTAATCTCATTCTGTTTTGTACAAAAAATGATAAAGTCAACCAGTTTCGTAACGAAATTATAGAAGCTTGTCGTCCCAAACCGAGCTATATGCCCCGACATTCTCAGTCTCCCCCACCACCGCCTTCTTTGCCAAATAGATTCATACTTAGCTAAATTTACCAGGTCGATCGCTATTTCTACCAAAGTGCGATCGCTCTTCTTTTGAGGAAAGCACAAAGCGCGGTAAAAACAAAAAACTTAGGGACATACAGTTTAAGGAGTAAAAATCTAATGCAACTAATTTTGGCAGAATTTTGTGGACGCTGGGGCTGTTCTTGGTGGGAGAAAATTATCACCATCATCTTGGTTAGTCTGAAGGGTAAGGGAGTTGTACTATTGCTGGGATTATTGCTGATTCCCATATTTTTGGTTGTGCTAATATTGCTAGTAGGCTTGATGCCAGCTTTTGAATTTATTGCTAGTTTTGGGAGAGACAAACAAGAACTCCAAAACCCAAACAATTCTCAGGAACAAGACCAAAGCATTTTATCAGCAGGAGCTAAGTTTGTCGGTCGTAGAGGAGCTAAATTTTTGGGTCGTAAATTGAAAGAAGTAAACAAACAGGAAGATGTCAATTCTCATGAACAAGACCAAACGATTGTATCAGCAGGGGCTAAGTTTTTAGATCGTAAAACAGCTAAATTTTTGGGTCGTAATGGGGAAAAAAAGTGATTTAATCCCACCAGTAAACCACAACAGGCGGCGGATTTTCATAACCCCCATAACCAATAAACACAGATGCCCGATCGCGATCCATCACTTGCACATCATCCGCCATCCAAGTCTTCCCAAAATCAACCAGCGGGTAAACGCAATCATCATCCCTACTCCAAATATAAAGCGTATCAGCGTGCCAGCGATCGTCCAAATCTCGCAGCAATAAACCCAAATTACTGTAAAGCCTACCGCTATTTTCATCCTCCGCAATCAGCGGCAGCATCATAAAATTCAGCCACAAATCTCTGTTCTGATATAGATCGGTTAAAATCGGTTCCGGGTCGAAATTATTCCAGCGTCCATTTTGCATCATCAGCGCTTCCATCAACTGCTGCGGCGTACATTCTCCGACAGCTAGCGACAAATCCACGCGCGGTGCAGGTGCATTTTGTCGAAATTTTTTATTTCTACCGCCTCGCCTTTCAACAAGCGTTTGGCGGCGTTGATGGCGCGGTTGAGCTTCAAAAACCCACGCCCCCCGCGAGTAACTTTTGGGAGTACCAACAGCGGGCAATGGTTCGGGAATTTCGTTAAATCCTGCCAGCAAGCGCTGATATCCGTCTGCTTCATCAAATGTCACCCAGTGCGATCGCCACACGCACTCCAAAACAAAACCAATTGTAACGCAAGGAGTGCGATCGCAGTCCATCAGGGCGATCGACCAATCATCGCTATCTTCAAACCGAGACAGCCACTGCGAAGCCGCCTCCCATTTAGGCAGCAAGTCTCCTTCTGGAGATTTCCGCATTTCCTTCATAAGCCGCACTCTGTCTGACGGAGTGAACATTTTAGGTTAGCCGCGAAGTTGAATAGTTCATTTGTAGCACAATTATTTAATCCAAACCATCAAAGCTCGATCGGGGTGATTGTCAGAATTAAAAAGTGCGATCGAGTCTGTAGGGTGCACACTGCGCACAAAGCCTCTACCAATAGCGGATCAAACCATTTTTTTGGGCAAATTTTTAAATTTATAGTCATTTCAAATAAATGTGAGACAAATGCAAGATGATGTAAAATCAAGAAAAATTGTTAACTCGGAGCCGAAAAATGGCAGACAGTCTAGATTTAAGAAAAAGAGTAGTGGATTATGTGGAAAATGGAGGGGGTATAACCAAAGCCGCCGCCCTGTTTAAAGTAGGAAGAGCAACAATATACAGATGGCTAGGGAGGGAAGACCTTCGAGCCACTAAGGTATAACACCGTGAGCGAAAGATAGACTGGGAAATGCTCAGAAAAGATGTAGAAGAAAATCCCGAAGCAAGATTAATAGAAAGAGCAAGGAAATTCGGGGTGAGAGCGAGTGCCATATGCTATGCCTTAAAGAAAATGAAAATTACGAGAAAAAAAAAAGAATTTCGTTATAGAGAAAGGAATAGAGAAGAAAGAATACAATACTACCAAACACTGAGAAATTTAATTAAAGCTCATGGGAGTAAAAGCCTTGTATTTATTGATGAGTCAGGGTTTGAAGAGTTTCATGCTTGTGTTTATGCGTGGTCAAAAAAAGGGAGAAAAGTATATGGGGAGAGACAAGGAAAACGCGGAAAAAGAGAAAATTTAGTAGCAGGAAGAAGAAAAGGAAACAAGGACTTGATTGCACCTATGGTCTTTACAGTCCGCTTTAATGCAGAAAGTTTTGAAGGGTGGTTAGCTTTATATTTATTGCCATCTTTAACAATACCATCAATATTAATCATGGATAATGCACCGATTCATCGTAAGACAGCAATTAGGCTCCTGGTGGAGGAGGCAGGTCATCAGATAATATTTTTACCAAAATACTCTCCTGACTTAAATGATATTGAGCATGATTTTAGTGC
>NZ_JAUBOQ010000066.1:0-31385 GCF_036700325.1 Microcoleus sp. Z1_B2 | reverse complement strand
GCCGTGTGCGGTGAAAGTCGCAAGCACGGTTTTGTAGGAGAGATGGTAGGGGACACTCTGCCATCGACTCTCTAACCAATTAACCATGATTTCTGTAGGGGCGGGTTCGCCAAGATATTGAATAGAAACCGGAAAATCTGTAAACCCGCCCCGGCCTTTAATCGCGATCGCTCGACCGGACATGATATGAGACATTACTTCAATCTTTCGTATAGCGTCAGCAAATAGTCATATTGCATTGATTTCTCCTCTCTAAAATTAATCCACGCTGCCTTCTGAAGGCAGGCTAGGGCGATCGGGAGGACTGTAGAGTCAAACACAATATTGGTAGTAGACTTGGGATTAAGTTAAAACTGTAGGGGACGCGCGCACCCTACAGTTTCTCGTTTTCAGGCTCGGCTTTGTATTTAAACCGGAACCAGAGTCGGTTCCAAAGTTGCCACTAATTTGAGATTGTACTCATATTCAAAACACGGCTTTTTATAATCCAAACTCCAGAGTTCCAGAGCGCAATTGTCTTCGGGATTGAGCGGCTGCAACCGTAAGTGAAACTCTCGAACTTCCGGGCGGTATTCGCATTTAAAATCAGAAATTGCGCCAATCTGCCGCCTGTCTAAAGCCACAGCTAACCGCAGAAAAGGATGCAACTTACTGACAACCTCCCGGTATTTTTTCGGAAGAATAATAAAATTTTCGTGCTTCTTTTTAGGAGGATTTTTCCGGTGATAGCGAGCCAAATTGGCAATTACTTCAATCTCAGTTTCAGTGTAGCCCAATAACTCACCATTGCGAATTAAATAGTAAGAATGCTTGTGGTGCGCTGAATGACTGACGTACAAACCGCAGTTGTGCAGAATCGCGGCAGCCCACAGCAACTCGCGTTCTTCGCTTCCCCAATAGTGTAGAATTCCTTGAGTTTGGTCGAAGAAATTGAGCGCAAATGCTGCGGTTCTTTCGCTTTGTTCTAAATTGACTTGATATTTGTCAGCCATGTGGAGAATACTGCGCTGGCGGATGGAACCTTGATAGCGCAAGCGGTTTTCAATCAAACCGTGGCTAAGCATCCAGTCAACAATTACGCCTTCTCTCAGAGAGCGATCGCAAACAGTCAGCGATTCAATTCCTAATAGTATCATAGCTTCCTGCAAAATCATAGATCCTGCCAGAATAATTTCCGCCCGCTTGTCCGACATTCCCGGAATTGCCAACCTTTCGGCATAAGAAAGTTTGCGAAAACGATTGACTAAATCGCGCAAATCTTTTAAACTTAACTGATATCCAGCCAGCGGACTCGGCACTGTTCCCAACTTTTCGCGAGCGTTAATTGCAGCCAGAGTTTCGATGGTTCCAGCAGTGCCAATCAAGCGCAAAGGTTCGCCCTCATGGAATTGAGATCGCAATTCGTCGATCGGTCTTTCCAGCGAAATCCGAATATAAGCTTGCAAATAAGCAAACTCCTCCTTGCTAATCGGGTCAGTTTTGACAAATTGTCCTGTTAAGCGAACAGCACCAATTTTTGTACTGGTGAGACAGCGAGGTTCAGAACTATCTCCTAAAATCAACTCCGTAGAACCGCCTCCTATATCAATAATCACCTGGGACTGATTGTTAAATTCCATACCCGAAAGAACGCCGAGATAAATTCTCCGCGCTTCTTCTTGACCGGAAATTAAACTCACATTCAGGTCTAATTCGTCAGCAACTTGTTTGAGAAAATCTCGCCCGTTAGGGGCTTCCCGAACCGCACTGGTAGCCACAGCGATAATTTGTTCAGCATTGATAGTTTTAGCAATATCTAGAAAACGGCGCAAAGTTGCGATCGCCCTTTCCATCACATCGGGCTTCAAGCAGCCTGTTTTAACCTCACAATCGCCCAACCGAACCGTATCTTTTTCTCTAGCAATAATCGTAAACGCGGGTAATTTCGGATCGATGCGCGCCACCACCATGTGAAATGAGTTAGTACCCATATCAATAGCAGCAATAATGCGATTTGACTCCGCAGACGGAAGTGAATTAACCATTGGAGTATCGGGGTTGACAGATATTTATGATTATTTCACGAATCCAGTTAGGCATTCTATTAAATTAGCAAAAATTTGGAATTGCTGACTGGGCAAGACTTTCACCTGTTTTAAATTTCGGCAGAAGTGCGATCGGCAGCAGAGATAGTAAGTGATTGTGCCTAAAATTTGATAAAATCTAAAGTTAAAAATATCAAATCTAGAATTGAAATGCTTAAAGAGCCCGATCGCCAACCCGAATCCACATTGCTAACCGTCGTGAGGCTTTTGAGATGGGACAAACCAGCAGGAAGGCTCATTTTAATGATTCCAGCCCTCTGGGCCGTCTTTTTAGCAGCCGACGGGAGGCCGCCCGCAGCATTGGTGGGCGTGATTGTGTTGGGTACCTTAGCCACGAGTGCGGCTGGATGCGTCATCAACGACTTGTGGGATCGCGATATCGATCCCGAAGTAGAAAGAACGCGATCGCGCCCGCTAGCATCCCGCGCCCTCACCGTGCAAACTGGGATAGGAGTTGCATTAATTTCCTTTGCTTGCGCGGCGATTCTCGCTTTTTATCTCAATCCTTTAAGTTTCTGGCTGTGTGTCGCCGCCGTACCAGTAATTATCTGCTATCCACTGGCAAAACGATTCTTTCCAGTGCCGCAATTAGTGTTATCAATTGCTTGGGGTTTTGCCGTTTTAATTAGTTGGAGCGCCGCCGTGGGAGAACTAGAATTAGCGACTTGGTTGCTGTGGGGTGCAGTCGTGCTGTGGACGTTAGGATTTGATACAGTTTATGCAATGAGCGATCGGGAAGACGATTTGCGTTTGGGAGTGAATTCCAGCGCGATATTTTTCGGGAATAATGCTGCTAATGCTGTGGGCTTTTTCTTTGTTGGTACTGTCGGTTTGTTAGCGGCGATGGGGATTAATTTACACTTGCACATTGGTTTTTGGTTGGCAATTATTGCGGCGGCGATTTTGTGGTTTTTGCAGTACAGTCAACTGCGGAATGCGGATATTCCTAAGCTTGTTTACGGTCAAATCTTTCGTCAAAATGTTTGGGTGGGGTTTGTCATATTAGCGGGGATGATTGTTGGGGAGATTTTTTAACGAGTAGAGCGAGCAATCCCGGCCAACACTAGCGAGCGCTCTTGCATATAACTCTCTAAGCAACTGCAAAATCTGTAAAAGTACCATCTTGTGAATGATGAAAAGCAAGTACGATTTCGCTTGGGGAAACCCTTGCTATTAACAGTTAGTTAGCGATTCCTTCTTCTGTCCAGTCTTCTTCAACAGACTTCTTTCCAACCCCCACCCTACTAAACCCGACTTTTTCCAACTCAACGGGCCGACAAAAGTGCCGACTTTTCTAGACTGACAAATTTTGGCTTCTGTGAGATCATGTAAATAGGTTAAGTTAATTAAGTAAAAAAACGGAGTTAATCAATGCGTTTTGGATTTTTTAGTTTTGGTTTGCTGGTTCTCTCAGGAGCGATAATTGCCGTAGATGTCGCACCTTCTCTAGCAGCAGCAAGCGCCCAAACAAACAGAGAGTTGTCACAGTCGCAGGCACAAGAGCGATCGCAGCAGCTAATTGCCTGTAGCTGCCCTGCTGGCTCAAGAAGCTGTAGTTGTAGTAGCCGTCCTAGTCGCCGTCGTAGATAGGATAATTAGCAGCTATCGAGTGACTGCTGTTTTTAGATAGTTGAGGATTGGGTATAAAAGAATAGTCTTTTTTCAGTCTAATCCTCTGTTTGTATAACTTAATTGGTAGATCGATTCACCAACAAACTTGCTTGCTGCTACTAAGCTTTATTAACGAGGAATACTCCAAATCCTAACAGAACTATCTGGACTGCCACTAGCAAGAGTCTGCCCATCGGGGCTAAAAGCAACAGAATAAACCCAATTTAAATGTCCGGTCAGAGTTTGCAATAATTCGCCAGTACGCAGATTCCAAAGTCTAATGGAGTTGTCATAACTGCCACTTGCAAGAGTTTGCCCATCCGGGCTGATAGCAAGACACCAAACCGAGCTCAGATGTCCAGTAAGAGTGCGCTGCAATTCCCCTGTTTTTGGATTCCACAGTTTAATACTATTTTCAGCACTACCGTTAACTTCGTTCTTGCCACTACTGCTAACAAGGGTTTGACCGTCAGGACTAAAAGCGACAGACAAAACTTGCGCTGAATGTCCTTTAAGAGTGCGGATTAATTTCCTACTATTCAGACTCCACAACTTAATAGTCAGATCGTCACTACCGCTAGCAAGGGTTTTGCCATCAGGATTAAAAGCGACCGAAGTAACGTGGTTAGTGTGTCCGTAAAAAGTATAAAGCAGCTCTCCTGTATTAACACGCCACAGTTTGATTGTTTTGTCATGGCTGCCACTAGCAACGGTCAGACCATCAGGGCTAAAAGCAATCGATCTAACATCGCTAGAATGACCTTTGAGGGTGCCCAAAAGCATCCCACTATCTAGATTCCACAACTTAATTGTTGTGTCCTTCTCATTTTTCGCATCCTCCTCCAGTTGCGGCCCGGTAGCCAGCAATTTTCCATTCGGACTGATCGCAACTGACCAAAGCTTTGATGAAGCTCTAGATAGTTTTTTAATGACTTTCCCTGTACGCCAATTGTAAAGTTCGATCGGTTCATCGTAACTACCTCTGACAAGGGTCTGTCCGTCAGGGCTAAAAGCAACTGAGGTGACTGCATCAAAGAATTCCGAACCTCCTTTCAAGGTGTTGATTAGAGAAAGATTTTTTAAAGGTGCAGGAGATTGACCTTGTAAAGGAACAAATTTAGGTAAAATTAATACACTGACGCAGGCAAATGCTGTTATTCCAATTCCGACTAATGCTTTCTTAGTTTTAGCAAATGACTTCAGCCACTTTCTTTCAGTATTCAGCGGGCTAATTCCCTGTAACTCAGTCGGAGGCAGTGCCGACAACCCTTCTGCACCAGGGCATTCAATCTTAGCTATAGCGTGTAAAATTGCTTCGGGATTTTTCGGTCTATTCTTGGGATAGAAAGCCATCAGCTCATCAATTAAATCTGCCAGCAATCCCGAAATTTGTGGTGCTTTATCTCGCCAAATCACCTCTTCATATACCTCGTCTTCAAGGTCAGGTGGATCTTTTCCTGTTAAAAGAAAGACAAAGGTGCGTCCCAAGGCGTAGAAATCAGATTGAGGCAGCGCTTTGCCGTTTTTTTGCTCGAACGGGGCGTAGCCTGGTGTATATATCTTTGTAACTTTCCTCTCATTTTCGTCTGCAATTTTTGGAAGGTAAGTGTTTGTCACCATCCGGACTGCTCCAAAGTCGATTAATACCAGTAGACCATCAGGTTTCAATATGATATTTGCTGGCTTAATATCTCGGTGAAAATAATGCTGCTGATGCAAGTAAGCTAGAATATTTACCAGTTGCTTTAACCAGTTAATTGCTTGTTCTTGGCTGATGGGTTGATAATCTCTCTCCTTTAGCCACTGCTGCAAATTATGACCGTAAATTTTCTCCATCACTAGACAGTAAAGCGTGTTTTCTCCTTGTTGATATAGAAAATATCCGTCGAGTTCTACTTTAGGAATTCCTGGATGATCTAGTCGTATTAAGACATTAGCCTCTCGCTCAAACAGGGATACTGCTATTTGTTTTTCCTGCAAGTTTGAGCAATTCTCAAAATGCAGAACTTTGAGAATTTTTGGCGTCCCTTGCTCCTCAACAATATCAAAGATTTTGCCAAATCCTCCGGGAATATCCAAATCTAACTCTTGCACAATACGATAGCGATTTTGAAGTCTCAATCCAGGCTGAAGCATGGCAGATAAAATATGCTTTATTTCAACTATTCGGACAGTTTTCGATCGCCAAAAGCGTAGGAGCGGGGTTTCAGGGCGATCGAGAACGAGGGCAACGCTAACAAAGCACACTATAGGCTTTCGGGAAAATCAAGGATTTCAGACTACGACCTAAAAATTGTTATTTGTTACATACAATAATGATTAATAACATATTTCCTAATTACAGGCTGTAGCCTAAACGAGTCTTGACCGATTTCGGTTTCGATCAGCGATCGCCAACTTAATGACTCCAAAGCATTCATTAATGTTGAGCTAGATATATCTGACGAAATTTCCGATCGCAATTGATTAAAGTCAACAGATTTGTTAAGTATAGCTAATTGACACATTACTTTTATTTCTAAATCAGTTACACGTTCAAACATCTGGGATAAAACTGCCTCTATTTGACCTCCTATAAAAATCGTACCTGTTCTGAGAAAATCAGAAGTTTTACCAGCAAATAAAGTGATAATTGTTGCTGAAATCATCCATAGTGCTAAAGGATTTCCTTCGTACCTTTCAATAAAATCATTCCATTCTTTTTCTTTTACTAACCCTCGTTCGAGAAGAATTTGCTGTGCGGGTTCATTTTTCAAGCCACTCACTTTATGAGAGCGAACAAGGCGAGTTCGATTTTCTAATAATGAAATGTCGATAGATTTTTCTGAAGTTGTCAATACCAAGCAGCTTTTATGGTTCAATTCACCTACTTTTTTGAAAAATCTACCGTAATCCTGATATCCGTCTCGATATTTGCCAGCCAACAAACCTGTTTCCATAATTGTCTCGACTCCATCAATTATTACCAAACATCGGTGCGCGTTTAAACACTCGATCGCTCGCGAGATGGCATCAGAGGATGTTTCTGGTAAATTTGTTTCCTCTGGGCTACAGATAAATCGGATGATGTCTTTGAGGACGGTATGTATGGGTGGAGTGCGATCGAGACTTCGCCAGATAATGAAATCAAAATCATTTTGAATTTTTTGTGCCAGTTTGACAGACAGAGACGTTTTGCCAATTCCCCCCATGCCCAACAGTGCCACCAGCCGGCAGCGGTCTGTTACAATCCACTGCTTCAGTGCGGTCAATTCTTCTGTACGTCCGTAGAAAACAGAGACATCAGGGGCTTCCCCCCAATCTTGTCGAGAACGGGCGATCGCTGATTCTGGCAATTTTTCGGGCAGCGGGAGAGTTGGTGGGGAGCGATCTTCTTCATCGAGTACATTCTTAAAACTTTTTTTCCTGACCTCTTTCCCCAGCGCCAATGACAGCAGTCGCCAGAATTCGGAACCTAACTCCTTAGCATAACTCAGATTGCAGTTACATTCATTGGCAATTTGCTCGTAAGTCTTATCTTCTACTACCTTACCAAATATCTTTTTTTGCAGATCGGTTGGGGATTTCCCAGTCCGAGCGCGAAAATATGCCTCTGCAAGCTCTAACGCAGTGTCAACGTTCATATTTGGGAGTTATACAAAAATGATACTTCAGTATAACCCATTTTCCGATCATCCTACTTTTTCCAACTCTTGCCGACAAACTCAGCCAAAAGCGACTTTTCTAGACAAAATTGAGCTGTGAAACAACCCACTTTATCAGACTGACAAATTATTGGTTCTGAAACAACATAGTAAATGTCAAGGCTATCGATGAGAACAGGAGTAATAATTATGCCTTTACCGACAACCGAGCAACAGTGGGATTTACAAAGTGGAGATGGCTGGCAATTTGATGATAATTACAGTAGGGGGGGTAAGCTTACTGGTATTAAAGAAGCCTCACCAGAAGTAAAACAAATCTCTAGGGAATTGTCTCAAAAACTGGTTGGATTCTCCGCCCCAATGAGTGCGGGTTATGCCTACGAATACAGCGGTGCTAATGGCAATCCCTACAATGGTAATAATGTCTCCCACGCTGGGATTGATTATGCAGTTGGTGCGAACATAAATGTCTCAGCGGTAGTTCCGGGAAAAATCATTAATGTTGTATCTTATGGTGCAACTGGGCAATTTGTGACTGTAGAAGGTAATGATGGAAAGCGCTGGATATATGGTCACATCCAAACCAGCAAGAAAGCTGGAGATTCTGTGAATATTGGAGATCCGATCGTCGGTACAGTCAAAAACCAAGGTGGGAACACTCATCTCCACATAGAGGTTCAAACTGCACCTTTTGATTCCAGTATTATTGGTGGAATTCCCTATCAAACAAAAGGAAGTCGGAATTTTGTTCTCAACAATACAATGAGTCCACTTCAAGCCTACTCGGAGTGGAAAAATGGTGGTAACAATGGTGGCGGTGTTCCTGTAAACACAAAAAGGGGCACAGAAGGAAACGATCGCATTAGTGGAGGAGCCGGCAACGATACTTTAATCGGTTTGGGTGGCAATGATACCCTGTACGGCGAAGCTGGCAATGATTCCCTCATTGGCGGCAATGGAAATGATTACCTTGACGGCTATGCCAGTTATGTCAGTCGCGAATTTGACACTTTAACGGGTGGAGCTGGTGCAGATACTTTTGTACTTGGCAATGCACGACAAGGAGTTTTATATCAAGGTGACGGTAATGCAATTATTACAGATTATTCAAGTCGAGACGACTACATCCAACTCAAAGGAAGCGCTAACGACTATCAGTTAATCCGTCAGGGTTCTGATACCGTAATTTCCTTGAAAAACGCAGATAGGATTGGTATTGTTCAGGGGATAACAGACTTGAGCTTAAATGCCCGACCCGGAAGAGTTGATTTCAAATTTGTATGAGGTTGAGTTTTTTGATTTTTTCTCACCATTAATCTGGAAGGTAAAAGAGCGATAGCCCAATATTTCCTACAAGCGGTCGCTTTATTTCAATCATCTTAAATCCTTAGCAATTTAGCTCGGATTTTTTACAAGCTTAAATAGAGGTTCGTTTATTAGGAGGACTGTGATGAAGCGCATAAGTAAATTGAGAGCAGCACTAGAACAATATTCTGATCGCACTCCTCAAGATGAGCGGTTATGTAAGCTAATTCTAGCAATTTGCTCGGAATCACCGGATAGTTCGCAGCGTCGAGAATTGATGGATCGATTGTTGCGGCAACTGCAACTGTTACCAAAATTGTCAAAAAGTTCTCATCCCTATTATTATGAAGCAGTTAATAAAACTTGGGAATGGTTAGAGAAGCACCTTCACGAGTTTAATCCCCGACGTTCTCCGATTCAAGCCAGTCTGACAACTTGGGTTAACGCTCATCTCAGGTATCGAATTCACGATTTACATATTACCAAAAATCAAAAAGAGCTGTCCTTAGATTTAGACGCTTTAGAACGCAGCGGATTTTACAATGATTCTTTAGATGGCTTGGAGATGGAAATCGAACGGATTGAAAAACAAGCTTTAGCTTGGAAGATAGTACAATACATCAGGCGAGATCCCGAACAAAAACTTCGGAAATGTCATCCTCGAAACCGTCCCGACTGCAACTGTCAAATTCTTGTTCAAAGATTGTTTTTGCAGCAGTCGCCAGAAAAAATAGCAGTCATCGCCCGACAGTTAAATATCAAGACACAGACTATTTACTCTTTTTGGAAAAGGACGGGATTGTCCAAACTCCAAGGAATTGGCCGACACATTGCTCAAAAAAATTCTGATTTTATGTCGGGCTGATTGCTGATTGTCTGAATCTGGCGCCCTTTATACGCCAGATTTAGAAAGGATCTCGCCCTTCATTGAATTTGGTTTTTTCATAATCTACCAACACAAGGATAACCACAATGTCAGCAGAACAAACTAATCCAATGCGATTTAAGGGTGTTGCCAGCGATGGACTTTTCAAAGGCAAAGTCATTGAGGGCAAACTCGATATCAAAGTCAACGTCGAGTCGGTTACAGATCAACCCAAAGAAGAACCGAAGCCGGCACCTTTTGGTTGGGAGACAATTTTATTCGCGGTGTTTTTTTTGTTAGTTCTTAATCAAGCAGCAGGCGACCCCGGAGGCATGAGAAAATACCAAATTCCGCAAAGGTCTTCTCACCATCAGATTTTACCACAATAGGGAGAACAGGCATCAGCCAATCGCAATTATATCCATCTCCCTGAGTGTGAGGTGGATGTAAAACCTCGATTCCCGGTAGTTTGTGTAAAGTTATGCTACAAAGACTGAAACTTTGCATAAAAACTAAAACTTACTCCAGATAAATAAGTAGCGATGGAAGTTCAGCGAGTTAACCCCACACTCTTTGTGAAGTTATATTACAAAACGCATAAAAACTCCGACGCACTTCAGATAGATAAATATCAGCCCACAGTTATCCAATTAATTAAGGTGCATCATGTCTAATATATCGATCGGCAATCTGAACGACAACTATATCTCTATCGACTTCGCAGGTAAAACTGACCCCACAGACACCTATCGTTTTAATCGGCTGAATACAGGCAGCTTTCGAGTTACGGCTGAAGGATTTAGTTCCATTGTCGGGATGCAACTCCTCGACAGCCAGGGAAAAGTCGTCAAAGACATCGAAACCAACGGCACAAATTCGGGGACTTTTAGCATCGATAATTTGGGTGCAACCAATTATGCACTCAAAATTTCTGCACCTTCGGGCGATACAAATTATCAAGTTAGTTTAACCCCAGATGGCAAAGTTGACCCGCTGACAGGTTTAGGGGTTGACTCCGGCTTTTTCGCTACAGATTCAACGGGACAAGTTGGCTTTGACTGGCTGCACGACGGCGGCAATTATAAAGGTGAAGTTGCCATTTTTAGCGTGGTGGGAATGGAGAAATTTACCCCTGGTTCTCAGGAATTTATCAAAGAAGCAGCAAGACGATCCCTGACCAATTCTACCTTTGGTCACGTAGTAATTTCTGACCCCACAGAAGGTGCAAATCCACTATTTAATGGCAGTTTAGGAGAGGGAAATTATAACGAAGGGCAGTACAGCGGCGCGAAAACATTTCCGATGAAACCGGGAGAGGCTTTTGCGGTGATGCTGGTGCCAAATGGTACGGTGCAAGATGTGTTTAAGAATCCCGGTGCCGGCGGTGACAAACGCCCGCTGCTATCATTATCTAGCACTAATCCAGATGATGCTTGGTTGTACGGTCAAGTAGCAGATGTCACTGGCAATGGCAAGGCATTTGCGATGGAAGATCAGCGCGTCGATCAGGGTTCAGATAAAGATTATAACGATTTGGTTTTCAATTTAACAGGTGCGACGGGCAAAGCAGTGTCGATCGACAAAGTTATCGATCCAAGTAAGGATTGGACTAAACTCGATGGCGGCAAGGAATTGATCGATTATGTCAAATCAAAGCAGCCGGTGGTGGAACCGCCTGTAGCTGTAACGCCACCAATTGATCCAAAACCACCTGTGGCTGTCGCGCCTCCTGTGGAAACGCCACCGATTGATCCAAAACCGCCGGTTGCTGTCGCGCCTCCTGTGGAAACGCCACCGATTGAGACAACGCCACCTGTGGAGACAAAACCACCTGTGGCTGTCGCGCCACCGATTGAGACAACGCCGCCTGTGGAAACGCTGCCTGTGGCAACGCCGCCTGTTGCGACAACGCCACCTGTTGCAACGCTGCCGACCCCTCCAACACCACCGGTGCAACCGCCTACGATCGCCCAGGAACCGCCTCTAGTTGGACTTGAGCCGATCGACGATATGTCGCAGCCGATCGACCCTGAACCGCCGATTGAAACCGTATTACCGATTAGTTCGCCCCCAGAAAATCGCGCCTTTATCGGCATCATCGATACTGGGTTTGCGCCGAACAATCCCGATTTGGATTACTCTAAAGTGACTATGGGGCGCGATCGCATTGACAAAGACAGCAATCCTTTGTTTACTGCTGGCACTGGTAACGAACACGGCACATTTAGCTGGGGTTTAGTGAGTGCAATTGGTGGCAACGACAAAGGCATTGATGGCTACAACGATAAAGCCAATGTGTATCTAAGTCGGGCAATTGGTTCTGGGGAATGGGATTTAGCTTTAACTGATTTTGTGAGTGAGGCGAAAGCACAAAAGAAGAAGAATGCGATCGCACTTCTTCCCCTCGATTTAACTCAAAAGAATGCTGATGGCAGCATTACCACTCGTTACGAATTTACACCCAGAGAACGTGCCGCTTTAGAAAATGCGCGTCAGAATGGAGTGCTGTTAGTTGTTGCGGCTGGGAATGACGGCGGGGTGATGTCGGTTTTGGGTCAATCTTCCCAGGAGTTTGAGAATATTCTCACGGTTGGTTCATCTGATGGATTTGGGCGATCGGATTATTCCAGCTATGGCTACGGTTTGGATATTTTAGTGCCCGGAGGTGCGATCGACAATCCGACTTTATCGACTGTTGGCGATGATTTAGGCACGATGGCGGGAACTTCTGTTGCCGCGGCCAAAGCGGCGGGGATGGCGTCTAAGGTTTGGGAGAGTAATCCCGATTTGAATCCTACCCAAGTGATTGACGTTTTGACTGGAAGTGCGATCGATTTGAAGGCGCCCGGATGGGATGAGGAAACGGGTTTTGGGGTGGTGAATTTGAATAAAGCTGTGCAAGTGGCGAAGGAAACAGCGCCGCAAGCTTATATTCCGACACCTTTCTCGAATCCGACAACTTGGGGTTTAGATGGACAAGTTAGCCCCTGGGAACGAGCCGTTAATTTGAGTGGTGTGACGGATGGGGGTAAAATTGCTGTTCAGATTAACGGTGGTGTTAATATTCGTCCCACTGCTGATACTTCCAGTGCTGCTGTCGGTAAAGTCAGTCCTGGGACACAATTAGAATTTGACTACCAGACTCAAGGTGAATTAATCAACGATCCTAATGGTGAAGGTAGCAGTGATGTCTGGTATCACCTCGCTGATGGTAGCGGTTTTGTATCTGGTTTGTACGTCACCAATGTCCAAGATATCCCCTCTACACCGCCCATTGACAATCCGGTGCAGCCGCCGATTGACAATCCAGTACAACCGCCGATTGACAATCCCGTACAACCGCCAATTGACAATCCCGTACAGCCACCAATTGACAATCCCGTGCAGCCTGCGCCTAATTCAATTTCTCTCAACGGGTACACAATTGGTGGCACTTTCTATCCTGTTTTCCAGAATTCTCAAAGTACGCTGGGCAATCCGATTTCAGGTGTCATCAACTATAATGGTGCGAGCTATCAGCTATTTGAGAATGGATCGATCGTCAGCAGTGCAAATGGAACATTCCCGCTTTACGGAGGCATCCGTCAGGCCTTCTTGAATACAGGTGGATTGGAGGGCTGGTTGGGTGCTCCGAAGAGTGGGGAAAAGAGTCTGGGGAATGGGAATCTAATTCAATACTTTGACAAGGGCTACATCTACTGGAATGGCGCTAAGGCGACGGCTTACAAAGAAGGTACTGGTTTGCCATCTATATCTGTTCCGCCTAATCAGCCGATCTCTGGCAAAGGTAACACAATTCGCACGGGTGCTAGTGACCCAATGTATCTAAATCAAATCGGCTACCCTTTCTTTTCAGATGATCAAGTGGATCGGATCGATAACTTAAATAAGGATGCGGATGATAATGATGAACTAAAAAGGATTCCTGAAGCCAAAAGTTTAATGGAATACTTGGGAGGAGTAAAAGCTACAAATGATGTCTACAATACAGGAATGCCATTTACTAGCGGATACCTTGATATATTTCGGGGATCAAATAGCTATTACCACGTTGGGTTTGATATCCCCTTTCCAGAAAATACAGAAATTAAGGCTTTAGTGGGGGGTAAAGTAATCTTTTTTGAAAAAGGCGGGGAAAATGCTGTAGCTATTCACAACAATGAACTCGGCAAAACTTTTGTTTACCTACATATGAAAGATATTCAAGTAACAAAAGGCCAGAATGTTTCCGCTGGAACTCGCATTGGGAAGGTATCTAATGTAGGTACAAAGGGTGTCCATCTTCATTTTGATGTTCAAGATGATGCTGAATTAGCAGTATTACAACCTGACAATGAAAACCAAGGTAAAAACAAGCCGTATACTTTGCAAAAATTTACTGACGATCAAAAAGAGTTTTATGCTTTTCCAGCCAGTATTTATCCCAATCTCAAAGATAGACAAGAGGTTCAGAAAAGGACGTATAACCCACTAAATGCTTTCATGGAAGCTAAAGTAAATGGACTCCTTGAAGGTCAATCGAGGTCTGTTAGCGTGAAAAGTGATCCCTTAACTGGTAAAGATGTAGTAGTAGTATCAGTTTCTTAATGGCTACAATAAACGAGCGATCGCCCTTTCTCATCCTGATTCAGAAAGGATCTCGCCCATCATTCATCAAAAGAGCGAGATCCCTTCTTACATCCGCGTTAATCTGCGTCCATCTGCGGTAAAAAAAGATTGATCGCCCTTTCTCACCCATATTCAAAAAAGCGATCGCTATTTGGAATGAATTCGCGAGATCCTTTTTTGCGGTTCATTAAAAGAGCGATCGCTTCTACTTGTAGGATGGAATAACCGCTTGCATCTGGCAATTTCCATGACCAACCCCATCCAGCAAGAAGCCCGCCAAATTCTCGACACTCTCGCCTTTACCCCCTTCGATCGGTGCCATCCCCTCAGCCACGACTTCGACACAATTCCTGCTAGAGTTGGTTTGTACGCATTTCGACATCGCATTCAAGGATTACTCTACATCGGCAAAGCCAAAAACCTCCGCGATCGACTGCGAGGCGGTCACAAAGCCTTCCTGTGGGGCTGGCTCGATCGCTACGATCCAGATGATGTAAGGATCGCCTTTGTTACCCTCAACCAATGGCAAAAACCAGGGTTATTATATGAATTAGAAACCCTCATCCTTCAAGCTACAAATCCTCCCTACAACGTTAAAATCCCCAGAGAACAATGACTCAGACCCTCAAGATCCAACACTTACCACCAGAAGCTATTCATTCGCTGATGACTCATTTGCCTGACTATGTGAAAGTCGCCCTGATGGAAAAAGCTACGCAGCTAGAATGCTCTCTCGAAGCTGCGATCGAAATGGCGATCGCTAGTTTTCTAGACTCAGAAGCTTTCAGCTTTGAAGATTGCCTATTATCGCAACGTCTTAAGGAATCAGAATTGGTAGAATTTCCCCAAAAGAAATAGGGTGCGATCGCCCGTTTTATAATCAAAATGGCGATCGCTCCTACCAGTGCTCATGCACCCCATCCAAAACCCAACTTCCCTGAACTATGTCATCAGGTAACATCCTAACAGTCACAGATGTTCTCAATTTCCTTGTCAGTGGAATCGATAAAACTACCCTCGAAACAGAACTTACTGCTTCGGGTTGGATATTCACTCCAGCTAGAGGTGGTTCAAAAAGCGGTGCAGGTACAATTTGGACAAGCCCAGACACTCAATACAGTGTCAGAATTATGACTCAACCTGATGGTTCATCCTATGCTCGTGTTTACAATGGCCCAGGAGGAGGTGCACCCGCAGAACAACCCCTAAACGCATCAGGAAAACCTGGAAGTCGTGGAGACACCCACTTTATTCTGCTCCCTTAATCCCATTTATTCGTCAGATTATGAACTTTCAACAAATTTGGCAACAATACGATTTTACCGAATCAGAATTGCTATCGATGGGGTGGCAATTTCCCTATGATTATGTCCTCAATCTCAACTACTATTGGCAGATCAATTCAACTAATTCTACTTCTGAAGTTGCTACAAATGACCAATTTTTAAACATTATCCTCAAAACCTGCATTCGACTTGATGTACAACTCAACCCAAATCCCGATCAGTTAAATCAAAAGCCTGCGAACCTCGGTACAATCGTCGGCTGGGAGCAAGTTACTCCCTCTCCTTGGTTAGAAAATCTATCCCTTTCTCCTAATGAGTGGCTGCATCTGTTATTTGAAATTGGTGGAAATAATAAAATTGAAGCTGTTTGTCGATCGCTAGTTGTCGAACAATTGGTCAAACAACCCTTAGCACTCAGTTCATAAAAGGAGATAAATACAGCGTTTTCCCATTTTTGGCGTTTGTGCCAATTGTTTAAAGGTTTCTTCGGCCGCGACAAGAAAACGATCGGAAGCATCCATATTATCTTCCGCCATGTAAGTGGCTAATTCAATCAAATCGCCGATAACTTGCGGACGTTTTTGGATCGAGGTCATTTTTCTCCCTGCAACCCCTGATTCTGGGAAATACGCGATCGCACAGCTTGACGAATCTCCATCCAATCTTCCTCCGTCATCGCGGTAGGATTTCCAGATTCCAAACCCTCTAATAACATCGCTTCCAAACGTTCAGAAGCTTTGCGTTTTTGGTCTTGGCGAATTAACTCACGGAAATATTCGCTAGCTGTACTATAACCACCTTGGGCTACCTGTTCTTCTATATAAGTTCGCATTGAGTCAGGCAGAGAAATATTCATACTTGTCATGGGTATTACTTACCTCATTTAACTCATTATCTTATTATGGCAGATTTTGCCATTTTTTGTCAATTTTCTCACAACCAGTAATTTTTTAAGAGAATGGGGAAACGCGATCGCCATTTCTCAGTCAGGTTCAGAAGGGCGATCGCCCATCATTCATCAATCATGGCGAGATCCCTTCCTGCATCCGCGTTAATCTGCGTCCATCTGCGGTTAAAAAAGAGCGAGATCCCTTTCTCTGTCACATTCAGAAAGGATCTCGCTTCTGCTAAATTTATGATATAATTACCCATCATTTACAGCTAGACTTGCCCACTTCTTTTGATATAAAGGAGTAAAGCCCGTGAAAATAGAAGAATTACTGCAAAGAAAAGGGATTATTCACCGCGATCCAGAAATTATGAGCGGTGTCCCCGTATTTGTCGGCAGCCGCGTCCCCTTAAAGACTTTTTTCGACTACCTCGAAGGTGAAAGCGGTTTCGCAGAATTTATTAATGATTTTCCTTACCTAGAAAGTCAGGCAATTAAAGTGCTAGAAAATCTCACTAAAATGATGCTCTCGCTAGAAAATCCTTCAAATGCTTATACTGCTTGATGAAAATCTCTTGAGTCAAAAACTCAAGCAACCTTTCTTAGACGAGGGTCATTCAATCAGCAATGTGTATGACATGGGGTGGAGAGGGCTAAAAGACCGGGAAATTCTGGAGAGATCGGAGAATCATCCTTTTGATGTTTTTATCACTGCTGATAAAAATCTTCCCTATCAACAAAATCTCGCAAGTCGTGTTATTACAATTGTGGTGTTAGATTCTAGCAGTACGAGGCCCGACCATCTGGTACCTTTGATGAGACAAGTTAGCACTATGATATCGTCGCTGCCAGCAGGTTCGGCAGTTCGCATTAATGATGCTGGGGATGTTGTTTCCATTAGTCCTTGAGCGAGAGCCCTTCTTACATCCGCGTTAATCTGCGTTAATCTGCGGTTAAAAAAGAGCGAGATCCCTTTCTCAGCCAGATTCAGAAAGGATCTCGCCCATAATTCCTTCTTTAAAAAGTTGAAAAATTACAAAGCAAACACGATTCTGAGAGCTAGATCGATTTTTACGATCACCTCTGGTTCAAGTTCACCTCGGATATCTACCCCACGAGAACTATAATCAATAGGGCGCGTTTGCAAACAATCAGCAATAGATTTTTTTGTTAATCCATTTCTTTGAGACGGTTCAATCTCTACATTACTTTTAATCTTGGCTTTTTTTTCACTCCAAGCAGTAATTGGAACAACCTGGATTACAGGAACTCGCTCATTATAAGTATTGTTGGTCACAACAACACAAGGTCTAATTTTACCCGTTTCAGAACCCTTTGTTGGATCGAGATTAACTTCAATAATTAAACCGCGTTTCAATTTTATAACTTCAGCCATTCTTCTAAACCTAATTCCGTCAATTCTTGCAAGTCTGTATCTTCCTTATAGATTTCTGCATAGAGAGCAGCGGATTCTTCCAATCGCTCCGCTTCTAATGCTAATTCCAGGCGTTTAATTGCGATTCTTACTACTTCATTTGCGTCTTTAAATCCATACTTTTGACAACTTTGGAGAAATTTTATCTGAGATTCATCCAGTTCAAATGTTTGCTCTTTCATCATAGTAAAAATTCTGGAAAGCTTTGGTGTATTACTCTTGAAAACTAGGATTAAATAAACTGCCACTTTAATGATAACATACATTTCCCAAAATTCCTAAATACCAGTCGATCGCTCTTAATCTGTCTCATCAACATTATCCAAGATATCTTCGATGTCCCGTGCCCCGTGAATCACGCGCAAAATTTCTACCTCTGAGTCTATGAAACGGTAGAAAATCAGATATCTTCTAAAACCTTTAATAGCTTGTTGTCGCACATCGATTAAATTAGGATGAAAAATTGACAGCGTTTTCCCATTTTTGGCGTTTGTGCTAATTGTTTAAATGTTTCTTCGGCCGCGACAAGAAAGCGATCGGAAGCATCCATATTATCTTCCGCCATGTAAGTGGCTAATTCAATCAAATCGCCGATAACTTGCGGACGTTTTTGGATCGAGGTCTTTTTTATTCCTGCAACCCCTGCTGCTGGGAAATACGCGATCGCACAGCTTGACGAATCTCCATCCAATTTTCCTCCGTCATCGCGGTAGGATTTCCCGATTCCAAACCCTCTAATAACATCGCTTCCAAACGTTCTGAAGCTTTGCGTTTTTGGTCTTGGCGAATTAACTCACGAAAATACTCGCTAGCTGTACTATAACACCCTTGGGCTACCTGTTCTTCTATATAAGTTCGCATTGAGTCAGGCAGAGAAATATTCATGCTTGTCACTGGTATTACTTACCTCATTTAACTCGTTATCTTATTATGGCAGATTTTGCCATTTTATGTTAAGTCTCACAACCAGTAATTTTTTAAGAAGAAATTGGGAAGATCGATCGCCCTTTCTCATCCTGATTCAGAAAGGATCTCGCTCATCATTCATCAATCATGGCGATCGCCCGTTTTATAATCAAAATGGCGATCGCTCAAAATCTTTCCCATTCACAACCAATGAATCCCGCCGCACAAAAACTTCCAGATTTGACAGGACAAACCTTATCAGAAGCGATCGCCATACTGGAGAGTTACGGCTTCCAATTTCAAACCAGCACAAAAGGTGGCTATCAAACCTTTGAACATCCAGACGGCAGTATCATTCATATTAGACCAAATGGTGAAATAGTCCGTACAGGGCCTCATATACGGGGGACGGAGGGCAAAACTTACCGTCGTAGATACAATAGAGATGGAAATCAAATAAAATTTGAACCAGGGGCTAAGACACATAATACCGGAGAAAAAGTGATTCTATGACAACCGATCTCGCACTCAACCTCAAAACCTTTTTAGAAGACTTAAAAAGTGCCGATTTAGTAGGAGTTTCACTCCGCCCTCAAAATCTTGGCTTGCGTTTAGACTTCACCTTTGGGCCCGAAGTGGGAGATGTAGCGATCGAGTTCGATCGCATTCTTCACCTAGTGATTTCTCGTCCCCTCAATTCCGATGATGAAAATTACTGTTTTTGGGTAGGAGAAGTCGAACTCAGAAAGCTTGAAAAAAATGCTGAAACTTTCTTATCTTCCCTGTCCTATCCTTTCAATTTTCCGGCTAATTTAGATTTATCTGCTTTGAGTCATTTTCGGTTGGAAGGGGATATTTTTATTGAAATAATTTGCGAACACTATAAGATTTTTCAGGAAGTTAAAAATTAACTCCTATTTTTTAAGCTTTATGAATCACAAGAGCGAGATCCCTTCCTGCATCTGCGTTAATCTGCGTCCATCTGCGGTTAAAAAAGAGCGAGATCCCTTTCTAATAATTCAGAAGGGCGATCGCCCAGGCCGACCAAAACCAGTACACTACCATCAAAGCCAAATCTCTCAGCGGTATAGCAGCGCTGTACCGAGAACCGGGAGAATTTGACCAAGCCCTGCAGCACCATGCAGAAGCAATCGAAATACTCGATCGAGCCAGCGCTAAATTAGACCGAGCCGAAGCTTGCTATCAACTAGCACTAACAGAACAAAAACTTGGTAACATCGAGAAAACTCAAGAAAATTTTGACCGCGCCCTTCAACTGTTCAGCGAAATGGACGCCAGCAAACAAGTAGAAAAAGTACAGTTAGCTGCGACCCAAAAAACTGAAAAAATACCTAATTAATTCAGAAATAAATCAGAAAATAGATACAATAAACGAAAGAACAACCATAAACTTTGTAGATATGAAACTAAAACGATTGGGACACGTAGCCGTCTGCGTGCAAGACATAGAGAAGTCTGCTGAATTCTACCGCAACTTGGGTATGGAGTTAGTCTGGAAAGATGCAGACTGGGCTTATTTGAAAGCAGGAGAGGACGGATTGGCGCTGTTGAGTCCGAGTTACGACCAAGCAGGGCCGCATTTTGGGTTTGTATTTGACGATCGCACCGAAATGGAATCCGCCTACGAACAACTCAAAGCCGATGGTGTTTCCGTCACCCACATCCACGAACACCGCGACGGTACTGCATCCTTTTACGGCAGAGATCCAGATGGGAACGGCTTCGAGTACCTTTACGAACCGGCCTGACGATTCTAGGGCTTACGAATCAAAACCCAAGAAACCGGGTTTTTAGCGGTTTCTGCGAGTTGCAGTGCGTCTTCTCGACAAAAACCCGGTTTCTGACCACGTGCGATCGCAAAATAAACTAAGTAACCGCACAGAAAAAAATAGAATACCCAGATACCCGGCGCAAGCGTTCCTTCTTCCGTTCCCGGAACATCCCTACAACTCCCCGAATAATCTGAGGTACTCACACCGAGGCTTCTCAAGTAAGGTGCAGGCTGTGAATCCAAAATATATCCACAACTTCCGAAAATCGGCTCGATAATCTAAAATCTAAAATCTAAAATCTAAAATCCTCATGTTGCAGAGAATACAAGTCAGAAACCGCTGGAAATCAATTTTCAAACCCTGGGAAGAAGCAGACCCTTGGCTGTTTGGCGCTTGCATCGCCCTCACCATCTTCGGGGGAGTCATGATCCGCAGCGTCGAAATCAACCAGGGGATGATCGACTGGTGGCGGCACTGGGTAACTGGGGCAGTGGGTTTGATCCTCGCCATCATCATTTCCCGCTGCCGTTACCAAACACTGATTGAGTGGAAATGGCCGATTTACATATTAATCAATTTGTCCCTGATCGCAGTGCGGTTTATCGGTACTACAGGGCTCGGTGCCCAGCGGTGGATCAACATCGGCGGCTTTTACCTGCAACCGTCAGAATTTGCCAAAGTAGGCATGATTATCACTTTAGCAGCTCTCCTGCACGACAAGACTGTCCCCACGGTGGGTCATATGTTGAGGATGCTGGCGATTATGGCTGTACCTTGGGGATTGATCTTTGCCGAACCAAATTTAGGTACTTCCTTAGTCTTCGGCGCGATCACAATGGGGATGTTTTACTGGGGAAATGTCAATCCCGGCTGGCTAATATTGCTATTCTCTCCTCTCATCTCAGTTCTCCTCAATAACCTGTATACACCGATTTGGGTAGCCTGGGTAGTTGTTGCAGGTATTATCGCTTGGCGAACCCTGCCTTGGCCCTGGTTGGGGACTTTCGGTGCTGTGTTGGTGAACGTTGTTTCTGGACAAGTCGGACAGCTTTTTTGGAATGTACTCAAGGATTATCAAAAAATGCGTCTGACAGGGTTTTTAAACCCGGAGAAAGACCCTTTAGGTAGCGGATATCACTTGATTCAATCTCGGATTGCTATTGGGGCCGGGGAACTGAAAGGCAGGGGTTTGTTTCAGGGAACGCAAACTCAGCTTAACTTTATTCCCGAACAGCATACAGACTTTATCTTTTCAGCCATTGGCGAAGAATTGGGGTTTATTGGCTGCATTTGCGTGCTGTTTGTCTTTTGGGTAATTTGTTTCAGGTTGGTGACGATCGCTCAAACTGCTAACGATAATTTTGGTTCTTTGCTGGCGATCGGCGTACTGTCAATGTTGATTTTTCAGGTATTCGTAAATATTGGGATGAACATTGGCTTGGCGCCGGTTACGGGGATTCCCCTGCCTTTCCTAAGTTACGGGAATGCGTCGCTGCTGAGTAATTTTCTCGGCCTGGGGCTGGTGGAGGCGGTGGCCAGCCAGCGACAGCGCAAGAAGCGTTGGAATTAGGTCATTGGTAATGGGTAATGAGTTTTGGGAATGCGATCGCCCTTTTGATTTCTTTCGAGAGATTCTGCGGGCGATCGTATTTTTTTTCGATCGGCCTAGGCGCATCTAAATTTTACAGTTCCTGAGCCTAGCCTTGATGACTGTCAAGTTTTATAAAGTTCTTGTGGGGTGCGCGCGAGAACCCCCCCAACAATAAAATTTAGAGTCCTAACAGCTTAAGTAGATCAACTTAATTAAACCACTCCTGACGCAAAAAATAAATGCTTTTATGCGCTATGGGTAAGCCAGTCTCTGTGCAGTCGAGGCCCTACTGAGGACGTTATTCATGCCTAAAACCCTTGCTATTATTACATCTTTTTCTCCTTCTTCCTTCTGCCTTCTTCCTGACATCCGTTATATCCGTTACAAAATTCGTTGCCGAACTTCCTTCTGCCTTCTTCCTGACATCCGTTACATCCGTTACATCCGTTACATCCCGTACATTGCTCGTTGCCGAACTTCCTTCTTCATGACATCCGTTACATCCGCTACATCCCGTACATTGCTCGTTGCCGAACTTCCTTCTTCCTGACATCCCTCGGACTGACATCCGTTACATCCGTTACATCCGCTACATAATCCGTTGCCGAACTTCCTTCGCCCCTGATTACTCGTTCATATTCTTGTAAGTAGCAACAGCAGAAGGCGAACTCCGGTTTAAATAACGGAATATCCAATACTTAAATACCGTATCCAAGATAACTGGAAACGTCGCAATGAACAAAAATATGAACTGCCTATTTTCTGGTAGTCCCAAATGCCTCGATAAACCTTCGAGAATTACTTCCCAACCGTGAGGCGAGTGGAATCCCACAAACACATCTGTAAACAAAATAATTACGAAAGCTTTCGCACTGTCGCTGAGGCCGTAAATCACATCGTCCATAAAAGACTTTAAAATCTCAATCTCTTTCTTGTTAGTGACGATAATCGCGGCAAAAGCCATGCAGGAAATCAAATCGGCAAAAATATTTTTAATGGCTCCACCACTTTCAGCGCGGTATTCCTCCGCTATTTCAACTGCTTTCGCGGCAATCATCTTTTCCGTTTCCTCTAAAGAAAGCGAGGGAGCAGTGCCTATTAACCTTTGAAAATTGAGGTGCTGCTCAAATCTCTCCAGTTCTTGAAATGCTTCTTCTTCCAGGTTAACATTTATGAAAACGGGAGCATTTTCTTGACCTCTAAAATGGTCAACTATCGGGCCGACTAGAAAGTTTTTGGAAATTTGATTCGTCAACAGCGGAACTAAAATCAAAAGCAAAATAAATCTGAGAGAAATAATTGTTTTTACTTTGGAATTGCGAAAATTCTTGACTACTTCTTTTTCAGCTCCAGGGTCTAAATCTTTAGTGATGCGATTCAAAGTCCCCAAAAGCGATCGCGGTAATAAATTTACTTCTTCATAGTTAGTGTCAACCTCACCATCGTGAATTTGAACAGAATTAGCTGAACCTTTATTTTTTGGATCGGGTGGAGAGCTGCTATTTGTAGATTTTGCCGACAAATTTACTGAACTGACAACCGGAACAATTGCCGTCGATCTACTATTATTAATATACTTGTCGATAACTCCATCAATAAACTCTAGCTTCTCAAATATAAGGGATTCTCTATCTTTCTTGTTGAGATGTAATCCGTGCTGGTGATAATCAGCGCTGTCCCCCGTTTTGGGTTTAGCCCCCACTCGCTCCGGCAGTTCCAAAAAAGAACGGCTAGCATTAAACTCAACCATTCGGGTTTGGATGACCTTGAGGTATTTTTGCAGTTCGGATTTAAAGTAAGACAGGGTGCTTTGTCCGTAATCTCCCGATCGCTCAGAGATTCCTTGACCGCCAAAATGCTCGTCTTCGATCGCCTTAATTGCTAACGCAGCATCGTAGGCTTGTTCTAGAGCTCTCTCAGGCGTTTCTCGATACCATTGGTGAAGGCTGTAGAGATATTTTACAATCCTGTTCCACGGAGAAGTATTCATAGCTAAAGCTGGTTAGTTGGCTGTAGACATTAGTGATTAAAGTATTCACGGTATGGTAACAAATTTACATAAATTGAGAACTGCCACCGAAGATTCAATTTGGATTGTCGGATCTGCCCGCAGTGGCAAAACCACTCGTTTAGTCGAGCAGTTCTGCATTTGGAGCAAAACTGTCAAGCCTCTGCCTGCAACAGTTTCAGGGCGATCGAGTTCCGGGCGGCGGCGGGCTGGACAAACTGCGCCAGCAATTTTAGTCTTAGCAGCTAACGGAGACAATCGGCTAGAATTAGCCGATCGCATCGCCGTCGCTACCGAAGGAAAATATACCTTTCACTCCACAACACCCTTCGGTTTTTTTGAGCAGGAGGTATTGTTATTTTGGCCCCTGCTAGTTCAGTCGCTGGATTTGAGGGCTCAATTTCCCCTACGGCTGCAACCTGAAACAGAACTGGAACTTGCCGCGAGACTCTGGCGTCGCGAACTAGACGAAGGCATTTTGCAAAAAACAGGGGTCAGCCCAAATCGAATGGTGCGTCGAACACTAGACTTATTACAACTTGCTGCTGTCAGCGGTACGCCGAGAGAAGAGATTCCCAGCATTCTGGAACAGGGATTTGCTGGTGAGGGCGGCTCGACCAACCTGTGGACTAGCATGGGAGAGTTGCTGGAAAGGTGGCGGGAGTGGTGCTTGACGCGGGGGCTCCTGACTTACGGGATTGTTTGCGAACTCTACTGGCGCTATTTGTTGCCGGATGTCAGTTACCAGCAGCATTTGGCCTCTAGATACCAAGCTGTGATCGCAGACGATGTTGACGATTATCCGGCGATAAGTCGCCATTTGTTCGATCGAATGCTCGACTTCGGTGCAGCGGGGGCGTTCTCCTACAATCCAGACGGAGGAGTGCGTTTGGGCTTGGGGGCGGACACGGAATACCTAGCCCAACTCGAAAGCCGCTGTCAAAGTGTGGAAAATTTGGACGCAAAAGCGGGTTTAGCCGCAGAGATTGGAGAGTTAGCGGTAAGTTTAGCAGTTAATACGGAGGGTTTTTATCCTTTAGGCTTCAGTTTGCCCGGTAAAGTTCGATCGCTCCAAACTACTTCCCGGGCTCAACTGCTGCGAGAAACTGCCGAAATCATCGTGGATGCGGTGAAGTCACAAGCCGTGGAACCGCAGGAAATCGCCGTAATTGCCCCTGGGATGGATGCGATCGCCCGTTACAGTTTAACGGAAATTCTCGCGCGAGATGGTATCGCCGCCGTATCTCTCAACGATCAGCGTCCCCTCTCGACTACCCCAGAGATTCGAGCTTTACTCACTTTGTTAGCCTTAGTTTATCCGGGACTCGGCCGTTTAGTCGATCGAGACGGCGCAGCCGAAATGCTGGTAGTGTTGGGCAGCCAGAAACACCGTTCATTGGAAACAGAAGATTCCAACTCGACGTTCAATCTAAAATCTCAAATTCACAATCAAAAATCGATCGACCAAGTGAGAGCAGGTTTAATCGCCGATCACTGTTTTTGTCCAGATATCGATCGACCTCAATTGCTGCCCATTACAGCCTTTCCCCGGTGGGACAGAGTGGGACACCGAGCAGCCAGGGCCTACGATCACATTGTCGAGTGGATCGAACAACAGCGATCGCAACAGCAGGAGCGGCTGTTGCCGAGTCCAATTGCCCTACTCGATCGAGCCATCCAGAAATTTCTCATGAACGACAGATACCTGCCCTACGATCGGCTAGCAGCCCTGCGCGAGTTAATGGAAACCGCCACCCACTACTGGGAAATCAACGGGCGAATGCAGCGCGTAGAACCAACAAACGGCGGCGACTCAGAAACGATCGCCCGGTTCATCCAGTTGTTGCGCCAAGGAACCGTCACCGCCAACCCCTTTCCAGTGCGTCCAGAAGGCCCAGCAGCCAGAGCCGTCACCCTCGCCAACATCTTCCAGTACCGCAGCAGCCGCCGCGCCCACAAATGGCACTTTTGGCTGGATGCCGGCTCGCCCCTGTGGCTGAGTGGTGGTGCGGCGACATTGTTTGGTGCTCCCTTATTTTTGCGATCGCAACTGGGGCGCCCCTGGGAAAACGAAGAGGAAACAGCGGCCGACCAACAGCGACTGCGGCGAATTCTGCTAGATTTGTTAAGTCGCTGTTCCCTGCTTTACCTGTGCCACAGCGAACTATCCGTCAGTGGACAAGAACAAACCGGGCCGCTTCTGCCCCTAATTAACAGCTCTGTTTCTTGTCAGCAGTCAGCATGAGGCATTCACTTCTGCAGGCAAAAGGCAAATCTGTATTCAGCATTCAACATTCGGAAAGAAAAAATTATGACGGCGAAGATTTTTATTTTTTCTGATTCTGGATAAATACACCGGGCTGACTCCAAGCCAGACTTCTAGGTTCTATCGAAATGGCGCGATGTTAAAGTATACCCAACCTAGGCCTCAAAACGTGCAATCATTAATATTTTGAGATCAAAAGATGCCCCGCTTAAAAAATATCTATAGCCGTGGCAGTTTTGATTTAGTATGTTAGAAATGATGGGGTTATTAATCAATTTTAAGCCAGATTGGTGGCAACAAACTGATACTAATCAGTTCTTAAAGTAAATCGGGATCGTCGTTTAAAGGAGCCAAAATAATGCCAACTGCAGTGCCATTAGTAATTATACCACCTCCCACACCAACACCAGAACCAGAACCAGAGACGCCAACACCAGAGACGCCAGAACCAGAGACGCCAGAACCAGAGACGCCAACACCAACTCCGACTCCGACTCCAACACCTCCAACACCTCCCTCCGGGGACGACACAATTGGCGACATAGACGACACAGGGGGCGGAGGCCAAGGTACCTCGCCCGGAATCATCGGCGGCGTAGTCCGCGGCACCGAAACCAACGACTCCTTAGCTGGCAGTCCCGGCCCCGACGTGATTTCCGGGCTGCAAGGCAACGACACCTTGCAAGGAGTCGGAGGCGACGATTTACTATTTGGCAACGACGATGACGACGTGCTGTTCGGCAATGAGGGCAACGACGTTCTTGATGGCGGTTCAGGACTCGATACCCTGTACGGAGGCAAAGATAACGACTCCCTCGATGGGGGAAATAACCCTGACCTGCTTTATGGCAATGACGCCAACGACACGGTAATCGGAGGCGAAGGCAGAGACACGGCTTACGGCGGCAAAGGCAGCGACAGCTTGCGTGGCGGTTCTGGCGACGATAGCTTTTTGGGCGATCGAGGCGACGACATCCTCTGGGGCGACCAAGGCAATGACTCGCTCTTCGGTGGCGACGGCGAAGACTTGGTATTTGGCAACGAAGGAGGCGACTGGCTATACGGAAACGCCGGCGGGGATACATTTTTTTCCGGCGACGGCGATGACATCGTATTCGGCGGCGACGGCGACGACATCGTGGACGGCGGTGCTGGCAATGATGTTCTTTGGGGCGAAGCAGGCAAAGACGTAGTGGCAGGAGGCGAAGGCAGAGATGTCTTCGTCATCGGCGCCTTCAGTTCCCCCAGCGGCAGCAGCGACGGCACTAACGCGGCATTTCTCACCACAGGCGGCCCCGATATCGCCGATGCCGACATTTTCACAGACTTTCGCCAAGGCGAAGATTTAATCGGGTTAACCGGCGACCTCAAGTTTGAAGATTTGGTAATCTTCCAAAGCACCGAGACCAAAGCCGGCAGTACGATTATTCGCAACGGCGTCAGCGGCGACTTTTTAGCAGTATTGCCGGGAGTAGACAGCAGAACCCTAGGGCGAAGCTCATTTGTAATTGCCCCCACAGTTCCCGGCAGCGCAACTCCACTTCCCCTACCGACGCCGACAGACAGTCCGACACCGACAGGAAGTCCGACGCCGACAGGAAGTCCGACGCCGACAGGAAGTCCGACGCCGACAGGAAGTCCGACGCCGACAGGAAGTCCGACACCGCCGACACCGCCGACACCGGACGAGCCGCTGCCGACGTTCCCGACGCCGAATTTGCCGACGCCGACAGGAAGTCCGACGCCGACAGGAAGTCCGCCGCCCATCTTTAACCAACCTCCAAGAGCAGTTAACGATAACTTCACTACGGTTGCGGGTCAAGAACTCAGTTTCAACGTTCTGTTGAACGACACTGACCAGGAACAAAGCGCTCTGACTGTCACGACTTTTGCTCCAGCAAGCAAAGGGAGCCTGGTTCCCGTGGGCGGCGGCGTATTCAAATACACCCCGAATCCGGGCTTCTCGGGTACTGACAGCTTCAGCTACTCGATCTCAGACGGCAGCGGCGGCACAAGTAAGGCGGTAGTAACCATCAACGTCAGTAGCCCGCCCCAGCTAATAATTAACGACGGTGTAGTGGTTGCCAAAAGTAATCCTATCCAGACAATCACTGCCGCCGATTTGTTAATCACAGATCCCGACAACAGCCCCTTGGAAATCGTTTACACGATTACTAAAGCCCCCGATGCTACCAGAGGTTTTGTCCAAAGGGGTAGCACGTTTCTCAACGTCGGCGGCAAATTCAGCCAAGACGATATCAACAACAACATCGTCAAATACAACTTGCTGGCAGAAGGTGGCAGCGACAGTTTCACGTTTACAGCCTCCGATGGGTCTGCAACTATCGGGCCGGCATCCTTCAGCATCACGGTGGTAGATAATATTGTCGATCGCAGCGCACTCCCGGCCAGCAGCTTTACAGGCAGCAACCTCAGCGACTTCATCGTCGGCGGGCCCGGCGACGATACCCTCGCTGGGGGCGAGGGCAACGACATCATGGACGGCAGTGGCGGCAACGACCTCCTATTCGGTGAAGCAGGCAACGACTCGCTGGTGGGTGCGATCGGCAACGACACCGTTGACGGCGGACTCGGCAACGACACCGTTGACGGCCAAGACGGCATAGACTCGCTGATCGGCGGACTGGGCAACGACCTGATGTTCGGCGGCAATGACAATGACATCCTAGGCGGCGGTGACAACAACGACACCATTGACGGCGGAACAGGCAATGACTCGATATTGGGAGAATCCGGCGAGGACTCGATACTTGGTGGCGCCGGGATTGACACCTTACTTGGTGGCATTGGCGACGACTCCCTTGACGGCGGTGCCGGCGACGACATCCTAGACGGTGGATTGGGCAGAAACTTGCTCGACGGCGGTATCAATAACGATTCCATCTTGGGCGGCGACAACGATGACACGATTTTGGGTGGAGAAGGCAACGACACGGGACTAGGAGGTTCCGGCAATGACTACGTGTTGGGCGAGGCCGGCAGCGACTCCCTCGACGGCCAAGCGGGCGACGACACTCTCGACGGCGGTGCAGGCAGCGACTGTCTCAGCGGCGCCTTCGGCAATGACTTGGTATTGGGTGGCGATGACAACGACTCGCTTTCGGGCGGTGAAGGCAATGACATTTTGGGCGGTGGCAACGGTTCTGACTTGCTCACGGGCGATGCTGGCAATGATTTCTTCTACTATGAAACTCCCAGCGAAGGCGTGGACGTGATTGCTGACTTTAACGCTAACGGCAGCGAGACCGACAGATTTTTGTTCAGGTCGTCAAATTTCGCAGGTTTAACCAACTCAGGAACTACTCTCGATTTCACCAGTTTTATCGTCAGGAATATCGGGTCTAGCGGCGACGACATTAGCAAGCAATCAGTCATTTTGTTTGAATCTAAATTTGACAACGCTCAAGCAATAAATGCAGTGTTGAAGAATCAAAACGGTTCGAGCAAAACGGGAGCTTTCTTCGTGTACCTGAACAATACTTTTAACAAGTACGTTCTCGGCTTCGACCCGAATGTGGCAGATGACAGTCTCCCAGCTTTCGATTTGGCAGTGTTGAATTCTATTCCTACAGTGCCGGGAGCGCTCAGCACCGTCATTACTGCATCTGACTTTAAGTTTATTTAGTAGTTTTGAGTAGCGTCGCAAGGAGTCGGAACAATGCCAAGTGCAGTACCACTAATTTTTCTCGAAGGGCGGCTACCCGATGAAAACGCGGATAGTTTGGATAGCGGCACGGTGCCGCAGCCTACGCCGTCGCCGGGGACGGAGCCGCCGATGATGACGGGGACGGAGCCGCCGATGATGACGGGGACGGAGCCGCCGATGATGACGGGGACGGAGCCGCCGATGATGACGGGGACGGAGCCGCCGATGGTGACGGGGACGGGCCCGGACATTTCGGTCACGCCTGTGCCGCGGCCAACTCTGACAGTTCCCACGCCTCCCCCAGAGCCACTTTTTGTCGATGGCTTAGTTGTCGCAAATGACGGCAGTAACTATTTAATCGGCAGCTTGTTCAATGACACGATTGCCGGGGGTGCCGGCGACGACACACTTTTGAGTCGGGACGGAGACGATCTACTCAGGGGCGAAGACGGTAACGATTCTCTCAACGGTGGCGCTGGTAAAGATATTGTTGAGGGCGGGCGCGGTAATGACACGGCGCGGGGCGGCAAAGACGATGACTTGGTTTCTGGCGACGAGGGCGATGACTTAGCTTTTGGCGACCTGGGCAATGATATTGTCTTGGGTTCTGAAGGTAACGACACGCTGTACGGCGGTAAAGGCAATGACTGTCTGCGCGGTGGTGGGGAGGACGACCTGATTTTTGGCGACAGGGGCAGTGACACTGTTTTTGGCGACACGGGTAACGACTGCCTGATTGGCGGCGCTGGCAATGATATTTTGTTGGGCCAGCAGGGCGGGGATGTTATCACCGGCGGTGTTGGTAACGATACTGGTGATGGCGGCGAGGGTGATGACCTGCTCTTCGGGGGCGATGGCAATGATTCTTTGTCTGGAGATGCTGGGGATGATATTCTTTCGGGCGATCGCGGGTCTGATACTCTGACAGGAGGCGACGGATCGGATATCTTTGTTCTCGGTAGGGTGGGCACGTCGCCCGGTAGCAATGGGTTTCTTACTACTGGCGGCCGCGAAATCGGCGATGCTGATGTAATTAGAGATTTTAATCCGGGAGATTCGATCGGTCTGGCTGGAGGTTTGAATTTTACAGAGTTAGAAATTTTCCAGGGCCAAGGCTCGAATTCTAGCAACACGATTATTAGGGACAGGCAAACTGGGGAATTTTTGGCGGTGTTGATTGATGTTCGATCGAACTCGCTAGATGAATCTCGGTTCACTACAGCTCAAATACCCCGCGTAGACGACAATCCTTTCACCATTGAGGGGACAACAACTAGCCCCACAACGGGGACAACAACTAGCCCCACAACGGGGACAACAACGAATCCCACAACGGGGACAACAACTAACCCCACAACGGGGACAACAACTAACCCCACAACGGGGACAACAACTAACCCCACAACGGGGACAACAACTAACCCCAC
>NZ_JAUBOQ010000065.1:18491-32198 GCF_036700325.1 Microcoleus sp. Z1_B2 | reverse complement strand
ACTCCAACACCAGCGACCACAACTCCAACACCAGCGACCACAACTCCAACACCAGCGACCACAACTCCAACACCAGCGACCACAACTCCAACACCAGCGACCACAACTCCAACACCAGCGACCACAACTCCAACACCAGCGACCACAACTCCAACACCAGCGACCACAACTCCAACACCAGCGACCACAACTCCAACACCAGCGACCACAACTCCAACACCAGCGACCACAACTCCAACACCAGCGACCACAACTCCAACACCAGCGACCACAACTCCAACACCAGCAGGCACAACAACGAACCCCACAACGGGTACAACAACTAACCCCATAACAGGCACAACAACGAACCCCACAACGGATCCATTGCCGGTACAGGTTCCGGGTACGAGTCCGAGTCCGAGTCCGAGTCCGACTGCGGGCGGGACAACCCCAAGTCCGAGTCCTTCGATCGTCCCCACTCCCACTGCTGCGCCCCCAACTCCTCCGCCTTTGGGCGGCGGGCCGACTCCGCCGAGTTTTACATCTCCGACTCCTAACCAGCCGCCGATCGTGGAAGCGGGCAAGACGGTGACTGGTTTGCAGAATTTGCCTCTGTCTCTGAGCATTTCGGCGCCTAGCGACCCGGAGGGCCAGCCGCTGTCGATCGCGGTAGTCGGACTTCCCAATCCTACTTTTGGTCAGGTAATTACGGGTACGAACCCAGTCACCGTGAACCAAAAGTTAACCGTTCAGGATTTACTTGGGCTGACATTTCAACCGGGAACAAACGCGATCGGGCAAGCCGGTTCTTTCAGCTACAGCGTAGCTGACGACCAAGGTGGCACCGCAGCAGCGTCAGTGGCAATTAACATCAATTCTTTCGATACCTCCGTAACTGTTCCAACTATTCTGTCGCCGATTGCTGTCGATGACGGCATCGTCTTTACCAATACGAATAATTTGCTGCCCACTTTCATCGACGTACTGGCGAACGATTCCAGTCCGCAAAAAGGGACACTCAGCATTATCAATGTCAGCACACCACAACTGGGCGTAGCTGTAAATCTTGTCTCTCAAGTGCAATTCATCCCCGGCAACGTAGCGGGTACAACTGCTTTCACCTACAGCGTCAGCGACGGATTCGGGACAGTTCCGGGCGTAGGTACTGTCACCGTTCAAATCTTGCCGGCTGATAGCGGGCCTAACAATTTAGTGGGGGGTTCTTTGCCGGACAATTTGGACGGTTTGTCGGGCAGCGATACTATTGATGGTCAAGGCGGCAACGATACGATTAACGGCGGTTTGGATAACGACGTGCTCGTAGGCGGCCTCGGCGCAGATACCATGACAGGGGGCGGCGGCAGCAATCAATTCCGCTATACCAGCCCTGCACAAGGTGGGCCGGCTTTTGATGCGTCTTCTTCGGCGGCGATCGAGGCTGCGATCGCAGCGGGCGGATACGATGTGATTACTGATTTTAGCGGTCTCGGTGTGCCGATCGCCGATCAGTTTAATTTTGCCCCCGGATTTGCGAATCTTAGCGGTAACACCCAAGTTCTGCTGAATGTGCAGACAACGGTTTCTGCAAATATTCTGGGAGGAAGTGCTTTCTTGTTTGCCTACGATTCCGGCGGCAATACTTACATCATTTATGACGGCAATGGCAATAACCTCACCGGCAGCGATTCTCGCATTTTGGCGAAGTTAAATGGTGTAACTGGGGTTTCTTCTCTTTCGGAATTTGACTTGACGTTTATCTAGGAAGATAAGAGGTTTTAAACCGCAGATTAACGCAGATAAACGCCGATTTTGTTGGCTTTATCTGCGTTAATTTGTGTTTATCTGTGGTAAAAACGTAAATGTGATATTATGTCCGGTTGATTACCCCTAATACGGTAGGGGCGGGTTCACGAAAAATATCGGCCAATAATTGACAATCTCAAAAACCCGCCCTTTTAATCGCGCTCCCTCCCTCGGACATGATCTGATTATCTTCAGAAAACAATCCCAACAAATGCCAGAGAATAGCACCGAACTTTGACAAAAATCAGAAGTTTGAAACCGCAGATTAACGTAGATAAACGCCGATTTTGTTTGTCGTTGATCTGCGTTAATTTGCGTTCATCTGCGGTGAAAAATCAAATCCGATTATCTTCAGAAAAAAGTCCCAACAAAGGGCCGAGAATAGCGCCGAAAACAAAGCCACCGGCGTGGGCCCAGTAGGCAACTCCCCCGGATTCCATGCCGACACTTGCCGGGGCATTCAAGGAAGCCAAGCCGCTCAATGCTTGCTGTGCAAACCAAAATCCTAGAAAGAAGAAAGCTGGGACTCTGACAGTGGTAATAAAGATTCCCAAGGGCAGCAGTGTCAGGACTTTGGCTTGGGGATATCTGAGAATGTAAGCTCCCATCACGCCTGCGATCGCGCCGCTAGCACCTAGGGACGGAATGGCAGATGTTGAGGAAAAAAACCACTGAGTTAGTGATGCTAAAACGCCGCAAGTAAGGTAAAATATTATAAATTTGATGTGTCCTAAACGGTCTTCTACGTTGTTGCCAAAAATCCACAAAAATAACATATTTCCGGCAATGTGGAGAAAGCCTGCGTGCAGGAATTGGGAGCTAATTAGTGTCGTCCATTCGGGAAATGGCGAAACTGGCAGAGCCACCCGACACATATTGCTTAACTGGCAAGGAATTACGGCCCAAGAGTAGAAAAATTCGGTTAATTGTCGATCGCCCAAACTGAGTTCGTACAAAAATACTAATATGTTTGCGGCAATCAGCCCGTAGGTGACGTAGGGAGTGATATTAATGGGATTTTCATCGCGTAAGGGAACCACAGCCTTTTTTTCCTCATCAAAATATTGGCAACACAGTAGCGCATTTATAGCCCAGGTGTCTCCTGTCTAAAGGAAGAGGGAACAAGCCAATCGATTTTAGATTTTAGATTTTAGATTTTGGATTTAAAGAATTGAAGATTTAAAGAATTGAAGAAAGCGACCTCATATCATTTCCGGTCGAGGGAACGCGATTGTTGTAGGGGCGGGTTCACCAACAATACCTGCCAATAATTGACAATCTCAAAAACCCGCCCCGACCGGGATACTAGGGTTATACCACTTCTCCAAAATCATGCAACAGTTATGAGTAAGGTGCGTCGCTGTAAGATAGTCGCTTTTTTTGATAATTTAAGGGTAGCGACGCACCCTACAGCTACTGTTGCATGATTTTTTATAATTAGTATTAATCCATCGGACATGATATTACGGAGGTATCCGGGGGCTGCTTATCGGATACTATATTTTTTATTTGTACACGGATGAATCGGGGGGCTTGTACCGCCCCCGGATGCAACAAGCTTCCTTCAAACCCCCCGTGTCCCGGTGAAATAATAATAAAACCCATTGAATAAAACCCTCCACCTTGCAGTTAGTTGAATATCTGCTTTTTAGTGTTGGGTTTTATTTTACCGCAAAGGCGTATATTGTAGGATTGCAGAGGAAGTTTGTAGTTGCGATATTGGTACTGGTTTTCACATTTCAACCAAACTACAAACTTATTTATCCCCTTGCTGATTACATTTTTACAGCAGGGCTAGTCGAAGGTTTAGGCGACTTGATTTCCTGGGAAACTGCACGGGCGCGGAAGAGTTTAGCAACGACTTGTTCACACTTAGACAAATCCGATTCTATTTCTGTAAAAATGGCCGTTGATACAGGATCTGTGAACTTCACCCGCAAGTTGTTGATATCGACAACACCGGTTTGCAAATCACCGAGAGTGCTCCGCATTAAGAACGTTTCATCGCTTCCTTGCATCGAAGCTTTTAATTTAGCGTACTTGTCAGCAATTTGGGCAGGAATTGAGGGTTTTTCACCAAAATCGTTGAGGCGACTTTCGAGAGCGATGATGTGGTGCTGTTTGTTTTGAATCATTTCTCTCAAGAGCGATCGCAAATCGCTGTCTTGGGTTTTTTCCGCATAATGTTCAAAGGCTTCGCAAGCATAGCGTTCCCCTGCGAGGGCGGTATTCAAACCTTTAACAATGTCGCCTTGTGTAGAACCTCCCCAACCATTAGCTAATTTCCACCATTCTGCATTTGTATCAGTTTCTTCTGGCAAACCGACTGCTTTTCCGCCGTAACCGAGGCGAGCCATAATGGCGGTAGTAAATATTGCTAAATCTCCCGGTTGGCGGGAAGTGATCAAGTTGCCGTCAACTACTAAAGCTTCGTTAATGTAGTTAGCTCCGGCATTGATCATGTCTGTTTTAATTGCCAAGAAACCAGTCGCATTTTTGCCTTTCAGCAAGTCGGCTTCAATCAAAACTTGCGGGCCGTGGCAAACAGCAGCGACGATTTTTCCTTGCTCAAATGCTTCTCGTACAAACCTGACTGTGTTGGGATTAGTCCGCATTGTATCTGGAGCCATGCCGCCGGGAATTATCACTGCATCGAATTCTGCGGGCACTGCTTCAGTGGTAGTTCCGTCAGCTTGCTGAGCAACTTTTCCTTGTTTCCCTGCATACTTTTCGTTTGTCCGCGAACCGAGGACAACTACATCAAAATTTGCTTGTTTTAAGGCGTTGTAAGGAACTAGGAATTCGGAATCTTCAACTCCATTTTCAATGAGTATGGCAACTCGTTTTGTGTTGCTACCGTTATGGGTTGTCATAATCAAATTTCCTCAGACTATCTTTGTTCTAAGCATAAATGATTTATGATGTTGTTAGCGTCTTGCTAAAGTGATAAATTAGTTAGTTTTAAAAGATGTCAGCGTGAGCCTTGAGAGGTATTTTACAGGAATTGTCTCAATGCACATAAGAGGCTCCGTTAATATCGATCGTAGTCCCGGTAGCGTGCGTAGCCAAACCGGATGCTAAAAACGCGATAACATTGGCAACATCTTGAGGAGGAGCGATTTTGCCGATCGGGATATCGCGAATAATATCAGCTTCACCGAACTCCTGAATAAACTGATTAGACATTTCTGTACTAACAAATCCCGGTGCAACTGTAAAAGCCAAAATATTATCAGCCGCAAACCCTCTAGCAATACTGCGAGTTAAAGCAACAATAGCACCTTTAGAAGCGGCGTAGTGCAGATAATTCGGGTCATCGCCGCGAAAAGCAGCGCGACTTGCTATATTAATAATTGTACCGACCCGGCGAGTTTGAAAATGCAGAATAGATTCCCGGCACAAATCGGCAACGGCAATTAAATTCACTTGTAGAGTTTGCTGCCAAGCTGAAGACCAAATATCGAACTCGTCCTCTATACCCGCTGACTGCATAATCCCCGCATTATTAACTAAAATATCAATATGGCCCCGCCATTTTAAAGCATCTCGCCACAAAGTCGAGGCCGCGTTTTCCACCATCAAATCTGCTGCCAATAAATAACAGCGATCGCGCGCAACACTTGCTGCCACCGCTTCAGCTTCTTCCTGACTGCGAAAGTAATGCAAAATCACCTCGGCCCCAGCATTAACCAGAGTCCGCACCGTCACTGCACCAATCCCTTTCGAGCCACCAGTTACTAAAATTACCTTTCCGGTTAAATCAATCATTTATGTCTCTCTTTTCTCTTTCTCTGTGACCAAGAATTTCTTGATGGTACCCGCCACGTGATTTATCCGTGGAATCAATCCAAAATCTAAAATCTAAAATCCTCAAGCCCCCGCATTTATCTCGCGCAAGTCAATCTAAAATCTAAAATCTAAAATCTAAAATCGATTGACCTCTGCGCCCTCTGCGGTTAATAAAAAAATAAATCCCCTTCACACACGAAATATAATTGCTCTATGATACAGCACATACCATCTAATGTGTATGCCATTTCCTCATGCTGATGGATATCTGCAATAGACCTCTCCAAAAACTTCCAAATCCTTTCCCCTGTTGGTTTCTATTAGAAATATAGCCACTGCTTACAGCACTATAGCTTCTTTGTCATTAAACTCGATAACTACAGTGGATTAGGCAGCAAAGGTCGAATGATCTCCATAATTCGATCGGAATTAAAATTATTGATATAATCAGTTAGTGTTTGGGACAAACTTGCTTTTGATTCGGGAATTTGTACGATTAATTCGTTCATAACTTCGGTATCGAGATAGTAAGCTGCTTGATACATTTGTTCTAACCACTGAGGGGACATCACGGATATATCTTCTACAGACAGCGTTTCAACTAATTGTTTTTGTGGAGTTGGTTCTACCACTTCGTAGATATATTGCACTCCCAAATATTTAGCGATTTTGTCAAAAAGTTCTCTCTGCTCAAATGGCTTGCTTATAAAGTCGTTACAGCCAGCCATGAGAACTTTCTCTCGATCTTCTTCAAAAACACTCGCAGTTAAAGCAATAATGACAGTTTCTTGGCTCTCAGGGCGTTCTCTAATATATTTAGTAGCTGTGTAGCCATCGACGATCGGCATTCGCAGATCCATCAGAATTAGGTGTGGCCGCCAACTCTGCCACAGTGAGAGTGCCTCCACTCCCTGTTTGGCTTCTCTCACCTCAAAACCAACCGAGGTAAGGATCTCGACTAACAAGCGGCGATTTTCTTCTAAATCTTCAACAATAAGAATGCGGTAACTCGGTTGTCCAGGAGCTAAACTAATTACTTTTTGATTAATTGATTCTGGGGGTAAGGATTCTGCTTGAGGTAACTGTACGCCAATCTCAAAGGAAAAAGTGCTACCTCGGTTCAAAATGCTTTTAACCCGAATTTGACCGCCCATGAGTTTGACGAGTTTTTGACTAATGGCTAAACCTAGCCCCGTGCCTTGACTCAAATTATTTCCAGCTTGGGCTTGCACAAAAACCTTAAATAATTTCTCAATTTCTGTGGGCGCAATTCCGACACCTGTATCCTCAACTTCAAAACATAGGTGACAGGATGTTTTGTCTATTTGTGTTGTTCTTACCCGTAGGGTGATGCTTCCTTGATTGGTAAACTTAATCGCATTACCAAGCAGATTGACCAAGACTTGATAGAGTTTTTTCTCGTCACTATGCACAAATTGAGGAATGTCGGGTTCTCGATCGACAATTAGCTGCACTTCTTTAGATTGGACTTTAACTTGAAACATTTCTTCAATAGAAGTCAGCAAACTTGTCAAATCAAACTCAGAAGGATTGAGGGTCATCCGTCCGCTTTCTATTTTGGATAAATCTAAAATATCGTTAATCAAGTCCAATAAATGTCTACCGCTACGATTGACAATCTGTAAACGTTCTTGGAGAGAAGGAGTCAGATTTCTCTCATAGCTCATCAATTGCGTGAATCCCAAAATTGAGTTGAGGGGGGTGCGGAGTTCGTGGCTCATATTAGCAAGGAAGACAGTCTTGGCTTGGTTTGCTTCATTTGCCTGCTGAAATTCCAACTCAGCTTGTTTGCGATCGCTAATGTCAATTAAATATCCCAAGATTTCTACTGGTGTACCTGAACCATCTCGAATTAGCCTAAGCTGAGCGAGCATCCAGCGATAAACCCCATCGGAGCGACTCAAACGGTATTCGTGGAAGTAAAAATCATTAACGAATAGATTTGCTAACCCATTAACCACTGGTTCTACATCATCTGGGTGTAAGTGATTCACCCAAAATTTAGAATCTTCTAAAAACTCCCTGCTTTCGTAGCCCAATACATCTTTGATATTTTCGCTGATGAACGTTGCTCCATAATCGCCAGCAGGTTTACTGCTAAAAATGACCACGGGGCTGTAGTTTAGAAGAAAGTTGAGGCGATTTGTGGTAGCTTGCAAGGCTTGCTCAGCCCGTTTTAGCTCTGTTGCGTCCTCCTGAACGGCAACATATACAGTTCCGTATTCAGGATGCTCAAACCTGGATGTATGAACTCTGCACCAAAAGAGAGTTCCATCTTTCTTTCTATTGTGGACTTCATATTTCGCTTCCCCGGCCTGTTCAATTTGAGTGACGATATCTAGAACGGTTACATCTGGTGTAACCTTTGTATCGACATAATTTAAGATACCAACGGATTGACCTGCGAGTTCGCCCTCTGTGTAGCCAAACATAGCGTCAAAGGTAGGATTGGTGTAGACTATCATGAGGTCTGAGGCTTTGATTAAACAAACTCCTCCTGCCATGTTATTCATGATAACGCTTTGAAGCTCTAGCGTTTTTTGAGCTTCTTTCCGAGCCGTAATGTCTTGGATTTGAGCAATAAAATGCAGTGGATTTCCCTGTCCATCTTGTACTAGCGAGCCATCAAGAAGAATCCAAATTATATGTCCTTGTTTATGGAAATACCGTTTTTCCATTTGGTAAGTGGAAATTGTTCCTGCTAATAGTTGATGTACATAACTAAGATCCGCCTCTAAATCGTCAGGATGGGTAATGTCTTGGAAAGTTAACGCTAACAACTCTTCTGAGGAGTAGCCAATAATCTGACATAAGGCAGGATTGACTTTAATCCAGTGCCCATCAAGTGAAACGATCGCCATCCCGATAGAGGCATCTTCAAACGCATGGCGAAACTGCTCTTCACTGTTTCGTAAAGCCATCTCAATTTTTTGGCGATCGCTAATATCGCGCATAATAACAGTAAATACCGTTTCGTCTCTCATTTCGAGCTTAGAAATAGAGGCTTCAGCCGCAAACTGCGTTCCATCTCGACGACGACCCAAAATCTCGCTTCGTTCTCCCATCCTTCGCGCTCTGCTAGAAGACTGTGCAAATTGTTTGATATGCTGCGGGTGTGCATCTCTAAACTGTTCTGGTAGCAGTAAATTCAGTGGCTTCCCTAAAATATCCTCAATTTTATAGCCAAACATCATTTCTGCCCCATGATTAAACAGAGTAATGCGTTGAGTGCGATCGACTGAAATAATTGCATCATTGGCGATTTCTAGAATTCCTGCAAAACGAGCCTGCGATTTTTGTAAAGCATCTGTTCGTTCAGTCACAAGAATTTCTAAACTTTCGTTAAGTTTTTTAATTTCTTTTTCGGCTTGTTGGCGCTTGTAATCTATCTGGTTCAAAAAGCGAGCCGTCCCCAAAATGAGAATTGAGAACGTGAAAACCATAACAGTTGAACGCAATGTATAGCCAAAATTAGCGTTATACCAGCCTAACTTTTGTCCCTGAAGAGTGAACCAGTTCAGTGTCACTGGAAAGATCGTGGCCCAAGGCAGCAACCACCGAACCATGACTCCGCCAACTAGGGGACTGGTTACTACTTGCATTAATCCTTCCTTGGGGCGGAGCCATAAAATTCCTCCATAGAGGATGAAAAATGTGACGATCGCGTTTACGGGTTGAGTCGTCGTAATTGTGGCCAAACGTTCAAGAATATCGACATTGAATAGGTGTGCAAATAAAGCTAGTAGAGAAATTAAAGCTGCAACACTACTAAAAATCTGAGCCAACCAAGTAATTCGTTGGGATTTTTGCCCTAACAGTAGCAGTGCTACTCCCATCAGCACAAAATTTAGGGCGGTATTTATTCCCATTCTTCCCGGATAAGGAGTCGCTGAAGACACGAAATCTCGGAAAAGCCACTCATCAATACCCAGCTTCCAACCAAAAATATACTGGCTCAGCGTCAGCATACCGACGATCATTATCAATCCGGCCATCCCTTGAGCGATGCGATCGTGCAGTCTGGTTTTTTGGTACTGCAACAATCTCAAAGAAACTCCAGCCAGCAAAAAGCAAATTGCCGTGTTTGCTTTCATGGTCGAAGTCATACCGGGAAAACCGGTTTTGAGTAGGGAGATGTCAAATTGCCAACCCAACAGCACGAGACACCCGATCGCAATGACGAGTAGACTTGCCATTTGAGAACTCCGCTTGTTCATAAATCGGCTGCTTGGCTTGAAACAATGTTCTTCTAATGTTACGCGAAGCGAAGAAGGGCTACCACGGGGGGACTGCCCCTAGCTGAATAATTCATATTTTTTATGGTTGCGCCCCCTTGCCAGCCCAATATCTCCGGGTTCGCAGGATTTCTTTGTGGGTAAAATGACTCTTTTAACCGAATAATTAAACTATACTATTTGTGCATATGTTTATATTCCTCTAGCAGGAAACTAGGGAAATCAGTATGATTGTCGATAGAACTAGCGATAGAATTAGCGATCGAGCTACCAACTACCGAGGCAATATTTTAATTGTTGACGATCTGCCTGATAACCTGCGTCTGCTCAGGGATACTTTGAGGGCAGAGGGTTATAAAGTTCGTAGTGCCACGACAGGTGCAATGGCGCTCAGAGCCGCCCAATCGCCATCGACGGAGTTAATCTTACTAGATATTAAGTTGCCCGATCAAGATGGCTATGAAGTTTGCAGACAATTAAAATCTGACGAGCGCACCGCAGAGATTCCAATAATTTTTTTGAGTGCGCTCAATGAAACTTTTAATAAGGTGCAAGGGCTGGCTGCTGGAGGAGTTGATTATATTTCTAAACCATTTCAAGTCGAAGAAGTATTAGCTCGTGTCGAAACCCACCTAACTATCGGAAGGCTGCAACAAAAACTCCAACAGCAGAATTTACGTCTCTTGATAGAAATTGAAGAACGGCAACGTCTCGAAGAGTCTCTCTTTGCCGAAAAGGAATTGGCTCAAGTGACACTGCAATCCATTGGCGATGGGGTTATTACTACTGATGCCCAAGGTAATGTGAGATATTTCAACCCTATAGCTGAGCGACTGACAGGCTGGAAAAATCATGAGGTTCAAGGAGTTCATTTCTCGACAGTCTTTCTAATTGTCGATCAAGTGACGCGAGAGACAGTAGAGAATCCTATAAACAAGGCTCTATTAGAAGAGCGAATTGTGACCTTAGCTAGCAATACTATTCTGATTGCCCATGATGGAACCGAGTATCCAATTGCTGACTCGGCAGCACCGATTCGAGACCGCCAAGGTCAAATTATCGGGGCAGTCATGGTCTTTCATGATGTTACGGAATCGCGCTATCTCACCCGTCAACTCTCTTGGGAAGAGAATCACGATGCCCTGACGGGGTTAATCAACCGTCGAAGATTTGAGCAGCACCTAGTTGATGCGATCGCCTCTGTTAAACATAGCAATCACCAGCACGCTCTCTGTTATTTAGATTTAGATCAATTCAAAGTCGTTAACGATACCGTAGGTCATATTGCTGGCGATGAGCTACTGCGCCAAATCACCGCGCTTATTCAACAGGGAGTCCGTGCTCATGATATGCTGGCTCGCTTGGGAGGTGATGAATTTGGTATTTTGCTCACTCAATGTTCGCTCTCTCAAGCAACTCAAATTGCGGAAAACCTCAAAAACCTAGTGCATCAGTTTCGGTTTATTTGGAATGGCCAAACCTTTATCATCGGAGTCAGCATTGGAGTTGTTGCTATTGACCAAACCAGCCAAAATTTGATGGAGCTTCTGGGAGCGGCTGATGCAGCTTGTTATGCCGCCAAAGCCAGAGGCCGCAACTGTGTTCATATTTATAGTCTAGATGATAGCGAGCTAATTAAACAACGTGGTGAGAGACAGTTGATTTCCAAAATTACCCAGGCGCTGGAAACAAATCGTTTTTGTCTCTACTACCAAAAGATTGTCTCTATTACTTCTAAACCATTAGTAGAGCATTATGAGATTTTGCTCAGAATGCTGGACGAAAATGGAAAAATAGTATCTCCTAATGAGTTTATTCCCGCCGCTGAGCGTTACGGCTTGATAACAGAGATCGATTGTTGGGTAATCGAAACTTTATTCTCTAATTATCACAAATTGCCGGAGAAAGATGTTCTTACTCAAGGCTTGTATACGATAAACCTCTCTGGGGCTAGCATTAGTAACAATCAGTTTATGAGGTTTTTAATAGAACAATTTTCTCGTTACAAAGTTCCCCCACAAACCATTGGTTTTGAAATCACGGAAACGGCAGCGATCGCAAACTTTGAGCAAGCCAGATATTTCATGGGCGAACTCAAAAAGATTGGCTGTTGCTTTGCTTTAGATGATTTTGGCAGTGGGTTGAGTTCCTTTGCTTATCTAATGAATTTACCAGTGGATTATCTAAAAATTGATGGTGCTTTTGTCAAAAATATTAGTCATAATTTGATTTCTCAAGCGCTCGTTGAAGGGTTTAATGGTATTGCCCATGCGATGAATCTCGAAACTATAGCTGAGTTTGTCGAAGATGAGACTATCTTAGAAAAATTGCGGGAGATTGGAGTAGATTATGCTCAAGGTTATGGGATCGCCCGCCCTGTCCCTATTAACTTTAATCCCTAGCGATCGCACGATCGCCAGCGGGCCCATTGCCTCACGCCTGCCCCTTGTCTGGAGACCTCCAAGAGTCGATCGCCCGCTGCTACAAGGCTAGCTCAATTTGCTGTGTCAGATTTAGATCGAATGTGCTGTAATTGTAAAGGATTGAATCTTCTATTGGAAATAAACCGGAAAATTTGCCATGAAAGCAGTTGCGTTCGATCGCTACGGTTCAGCCGAGGAATTGCAGTACCGAGAATTGTCCAAGCCGATCGCCAAATCCAACGAATTGTTAGTGCGAGTTCGCGCTAGCAGCGTCAATCCCGTAGACTGGAAAATCCGCAAAGGACACCTGCAACTATTAACAGGATTTAACTTTCCTCGAATAGTCGGTTCTGACATATCGGGAGTTGTCGTGGAAGTCGGCGGGGAAGTCACCAAATTTCAACCCGGAGATGAAGTTTATACTTTCTTAAATCCCATCAATGGGGGTGCTTGCGCCGAATACGCTGTCGTGCCAGAATCCGATGCAGCAATTAAACCGAAAAACATCACTCATGCAGAAGCAGCAGGAGTACCGATCGCAGGTTTAACTGCTTTGCAATCGCTCAGGGATTTGGGTGGAATTCAATCAGGAAACAAAGTATTGATTAACGGCGCTTCCGGCGGAGTTGGCACTTTTGCCGTGCAAGTTGCGAAAGCAATGAACGCGGAAGTAACGGGAGTTTGCAGTGCTAAAAATAGAGAATTTGTCAAGAGTTTGGGAGCGGATTTTGTTGTCGATTACGCGGAAGTTGACTTTACTCAACAGCCAGAAAAATATGATATAATTTTAGATGCGGTGGGGACAAGAACCTTTGCTGAATGCGAAAAAGTGCTGCAACCAGAGGGAGTTTATATCTCGACTTTGCCGATTTTAGACAATTTCGCACCGATGTTAACAAGCTGGTTTATATCGGGTAAAAAAGCTAAATTAATTGTCGCCAATGCCAACACCAGCGATTTAGGGGCTTTGCGGGAGTTAATAGAATCCGATAAAGTGGAGCCGATTGTAGATCGCACTTACAGCTTACAAGAAGTAGCAGCAGCCCACGCTTACAGCGAAACGGGCCGCGCGATCGGCAAAATTGCGATCGTGATTGAATAAAGAAGGCACGACACGGATTTTGACATGGATACACGGATTAATTATCGATCGTTCCTTCTACTGCTGATGTCAGAATAAAGAATGAAGAAGGAAGTCGGAGCAATTATGAAATAACTATTCTCAATTTCCAATTTCCAATTAATTACCACTTTCCAATTACCCCTTTCCTCTTCCCAATACCCCTTACCAATTACCAATTTCCTATGACTGCTCCCTCAAACTTGGAGACATCCGAACAAGGTTCAGACAACAACCTCGAAGCAATTAGCCCGGAAAACAGCATTGAACCCATCGCCGATGATTTAGTGGATGTCAGTAACTTAGAAGACGAAGAAGTTAGCGAGGAAAATAG